>JAENXP010000622.1 GCA_016649475.1 Burkholderiales bacterium
TGGTCAGCGGCCCCAGGGTGTAGAACGGCGCCTCCTTGCAGTCGCGCAACTGCAGGTCCATGTTCTCCTTGATCATGTGCATCGGCACGTGCCCCGGTCCTTCGATCATCACCTGCACGTCGTGCTTCCACGCGACATCGGTAAGCTCGCCCAGGGTCTTCAGCTCGCCCAGCTGCGCTTCGTCGTTGGCGTCGTAGATCGAGCCCGGACGCAGGCCGTCGCCCAGCGAAAACGCAACGTCGTAGGCCTTCATGATGTCGCAGATGTCCTCGAAATGCGTGTATAGAAAACTCTCCTTGTGGTGCGCCAGGCACCACTTGGCCATGATCGATCCACCGCGGCTGACGATGCCGGTCATGCGCTTGGCCGTGAGCGGCACGTAGCGCAGCAGCACCCCGGCGTGGATGGTGAAATAGTCCACCCCCTGCTCGGCCTGTTCGATCAGGGTGTCGCGGAAAATTTCCCAGGTGAGTTCCTCGGCCTTGCCGTCGACTTTTTCCAGGGCCTGGTAGATGGGCACGGTGCCGATGGGCACGGGCGCATTGCGAATGATCCATTCGCGCGTTTCGTGGATGTCCTTGCCGGTGGAGAGATCCATCACGGTATCCCCGCCCCAGCGGATGGACCAGGTCATTTTCTCGACTTCCTCGCCGATGGACGAACCCAGCGCCGAATTGCCGATGTTGGCGTTGATTTTCACCAGGAAGTTGCGGCCGATGATCATCGGCTCGGACTCGGGGTGATTGATGTTGGCCGGGATGATGGCGCGGCCGCGCGCCACTTCGTCGCGCACGAATTCCGCGGTGATTTCCTCGGGAATGGCGGCGCCGAAGGACTGGCCCGGATGCTGGCGCGCCATCAGCTCGGCCAGCTTCGAACCCTGCGGGCCCGAGGCGCGCAGGCTGTCGATGTATTGCCGGCGCTGCAGGTTTTCGCGGATGGCGATGAATTCCATTTCCGGCGTGACCATGCCGCGGCGCGCGTAATGCATCTGCGACACGTTCATGCCGGGCTTGGCGCGCCGCGGCTTGCGCTGCAGGTTGAAGCGCAGCTCGGCGAGCTTGGGATCGAGCAGGCGCTCGACGCCGAACTTCGACGTAGGCCCGGGCAGCGTTTGCGTGTCGCCGCGCTCTTCTATCCACCTGGCGCGCAACGGCGCCAGGCCGTCGCGGATATCGATTTTCGCGCCCGGATCAGTGTAGGGTCCCGAGGTATCGTAGACGTAGACCGGCGGATTCTTCTCGGCGCCGAAAGAAGCCGGCGTGTCGCTCTGGCTGATCTCGCGCATCGGCACCCTGATATCCGGCTTGCTGCCAGAAACGTAGACCTTGCGCGAATTCGGCAGCGGCTGGACCGCAGCGTCATCCACGTGAGCGGTCGCTGCCAGGAATTTCGGATTGGCGTTCATGTGGGTCGTTCCTAGATGCTGCAGGAGCGAAGGCAGGAGGGAGGTCTGCTCACGCTTCCCTGCGGCGGCATTATCCGCATCAGGTTCAAAGGGACTCTCTCACCCGCGCCGCGATTGGACTCTGCGCGCAGGACCCCTAACGTTGAGCACCCAAGGTACCGCAAACCTTGGCCCTTTGCAATGCGCACCGCTTGCCGCACCGCTTGCCGCCATGCGGGAAGGACAGACACACGCGCGTTCTCGCGGCAGACGCGGTCGCCAATCGCGATTGCTACGCGATGCTGAAGCATCAGAACGCACGCCGGCGCGAACGGCGCCGGCAGTGCACCGGCATGACGGCATCCGTATTACGGCTGGTTCGACCGCTCGTAGCGGCGGATGCGATCTTCCAGGTCGGCAAGGCTTTTTGAGGCGGCCAGGTAATCTTCCTTACCCGCCTCCCCCGCGCGTTCGAACTTGCGAACCAGGGCCTCGTAATAGGATTTCAGCTTACTGCCGATCCAGGCGCTACGCTCGGCGCGGGCCCGCTGCTCGATCGCATTTATATCGATGCTGGGCCCGGGAGCGCTATTCACACTGATATTGCTCTGCACAATAAACGGCTGGAAGACAATCTCAGCCCAAACGCCTACAATGCCTTTTCTAGGTAGCAGTCCAGACCATTGGATGCGTTCCATTGGGTCCATCTGGGGGTATAGTCTCATTGCTATCCTTTCCTATCTAATTGACCCAGCGTGGCAAAACCGCTGCACGGAAGTAATATGCGGGTTCTGTTCGCAATAATCCAATTGCTTGTTCCAATCGACCTGATCGGTCCGGCCTATACTCAGTCTAAATATATGTTGCGATGCGGCAAATAGGGCCTAGAATAGGACTCTATACAGTATTCGAAAGTCGACAA
>JAENXP010000045.1 GCA_016649475.1 Burkholderiales bacterium
CGCAGCGGTGTCGGCGAGGCTTTGGGTCTTCGATTTGCTTTCCTGCGCCTGTTTGACCAGGTCGATGACCTGCGACAGAAACGAATCCTTGCCGGTGCCCTTGACCTCGACGGTGAGCGAACCCTCGCCGTTGATGGAGCCGCCGATGACCTTGCCGCCGGTCTTCCTCGCAACCGGGGTGGATTCTCCGGTGAGCATCGCCTCGTTGACCGAGCTCTCGCCTTCGACGACGACGCCGTCGGCAGGGATTTTTTCGCCGGGTTTGATCAGAACTTTGTCATCCACCACCAGTTCGCCCAGAGGCACGTCCTTTACGCTGCCGTCGGACATGACTTTGTGCGCGTCGGAGGGCATGAGTTGGGCCAGCGCCTCCATGGCCTTCGAGGCCCCCATCACCGATTTCATCTCGATCCAGTGCCCCAGCAGCATGATGTCGACCAGGGTGGCCAGTTCCCAGAAGAAGACCTTGCCGGTCAGCCCGAACACCACGGCGCTGCTATACAGATAGGCAGTGCTGATGGCGACCGCGACCAGGGTCATCATTCCGGGTTGCAGGGATTTCAGTTCCGTGACCAGACCCTTGAGGAACGGCCAGCCGCCATACCAGAAGACCGCGGAAGAAAATCCAAACAGGACATAAGCGTCGCCGGAAAAGCGGATGGCTACGCGCAGGCCGACCAGCGATTGCAGCAGCGGCGAGAGCGCGAGTATCGGCAGGGTCAAAACCAGCGCGATCCAGAAGCGTCTGCGGAAGTCCGCCGCCATGTGCGCATGATGGTTTTGGTGATCTTGATGGCCTTCGTGACCTTCGTGATCTTGATGACCTTCGTGGCCTTGGTGACCTTCGTGGCCTTCGTGGCCTTGGTGCGCCTGGTGATCGGAATGCCCAGCATGGCCGGAACCGGCATGCTGCAATTGCGCTTCGGCCTCCAGCCAATTTTCCTTGGCACTTGCTTTGGGACGGCCATCCTTCTGCGAAAGGGCATAAGCCGCTTTCTCAAGCTCGTCTTGGCTCGGCTTGGCTGCCGGTTCGCCTTTGGCCGGGTGTTTATCGTGGTGCGTTTGTTCGCTCATCGAGTCGATACCTCATTCATTTATGCGGATCTCGCGCTTCCTCAGTCGGTAAGCGCCCTCGATCAGAACCGCCAGTGCAAAAGCCACCGGCTACAAGCCCATCCTGCCCTCGCCTGCCTCACTCATGTGTGGCCGGCCGCGAACATGGCAGCAGCGACGGCCGCCATTTTCGGCGGGCTATCTCTGCAGGACCCACTCTCTGGTTTCGTGGTCATAAATCCATACCTGGGTCGGATGCGCCGTAACGCTGATCTCGAGTTTGATCGCCTGCCGCTTGTTGATGTGGGGAACCGCGAGGCGGCGGGCCTGTTCCAGCGAATAGGCCGTGGTCGTGGACCTTTCGTCGACATAGAGCGTGCAACCTGTTATCAGCGGCATGGCCGGATCCTCCGCAGTTCTTGCTGCTCACGCTATTGCTTTCTTGCCAGCGCCTGACAGGACGGACCGGGCGTGGCACGAAGACCGTGCACGCACAAAGACTATTGCAGGAAATTTGCGGCGTATGTGCGTTGGCGCACATAGCTCCCGGCGGCCCCGGCGTTGACGCGTGCCACCGAGGATTTCTGCGGTAAATCAGTGGGGGGGCAGGACTCCCCGTCAGGCGCTATTGCGGCGCGTGATTGCCCTCGGCGTGAAATCGCTGCAGGTCTGCCAGCACTTCGGAAACAGCCTGTTTGCGCGCCGCTGCGATGTCGTGCGAGTCCGGGGCCCGCTCGGTCTCGCCGCCCTCCAGTGCCGCCAGCTTGTCGAATACCCGCAGCGCCCGTTGACCATCATAGCCGGCGGCAAAAAGAATTGCCGCCCCGATCCTGTCCGCTTCGCGTTCCTGCAGCCGCGCCGTGGGCCGATAGGCAGTGGCGTAGGCGTCCTTGGCAAGAAACTCGAGCAGCGCCGTGCGCGCGGTGGGGACTTTTTCTTTTCCGAGGAATTCCGCCATGAACGAGAGCTTCGCCGCGGCATGTCCGGCAACGAGGTGCGCGGCCTCGTGCGAAAGTATCAATGCGAGCTCGTCGTCGTTGACCTGCAGCGTGCGCAGGAACGTCGCGTCTACGAGTATGGTTTCCCCCGGGAATGCCGCGGCGCCATAGCCGAAGTCATCGATCAGTATCGCCCTCCAGGACGAATTCGAATAACGCGTATCGATGGCGGCCAGCGCCGCGCCCCTCGAGTTCGAGGTTCCCGAACTGACGAACGCCCGCTGGCACGCCCGGTGCGCGGCCTGCGGCAAAGCCACTGCGCTCGAAGCAATTCTAAGCACACCCGGGGAACTGGCCTCGTTCAAAGCGACAGGGGTTTTCACCACTCGGAGCGGCTCCAGGCGGAAAGCCGAAGGCGCAGATTCCGCGCATAGCTCCTAGAGGTCGACCAGCGTCAGCTCAAATCCGCTTAGCGAGAGCTTCTTGCCCTCTGGCAGTTTCAGATAGGCTGCGGCTTCGTCGGAGGTGAATCCGTAGGCGAAACTCAATCCGCCGCGGCTGAAACTGCCGGCACCGAAGCCGCGAAACAGGCCCACTCGCCGAAAGCGAAATGTCGCAGTAGCGCCGTCGCTGCACACGAATGTTCCCAAACCGCCGCGCTCGGCGCTGGACGCAAACTGCCCCCGGCAGCTAAGGCCAGGGTTCTGTTGCGAATGAATTGCCAGGGTTCCCGACCCGTCAAGATGGCCTTCGGCCTCACCCACGAACAGTTCACCGGCGAGCATCGCGATGACCTCGCGCGTCGCTGAAAACAACCCTGCATGCGCCTGCGTTGCCGGACCGGCCAGCCCGATACACGCGGCAACGACCGCGAAGGCCGGCCGGCCTGGAACGCCAATCGTCATCAGAGGCGCAGGTGGCCGACGCCGAACAGACCTATCAGTCCGACGGCGATCAGATAAATCGCGACGATATAGTTGAGCAGCCTGGGCACGATCAGGATGAGAATCCCGGCGATCAGCGATATCAGCGGAGCAAGTCCCAAAGTGATATTCATGTAGCTACCCTTTCTTCAGTCTGGCGGCCCGGCGGCGTGCCGGGATACGGTCAAATTGTCTTCCGGCAATGCAATATTTACGCCCTAAACGACACTGGCTCCGTGCGGCCACGCACATTGGAACGGCTATTTCTCGCTAGCGCAGGCAGTCTACGGCCGCCTCGACGGGGTGCGTGCACAACGACCCTGGCGCGCGGTGGCGGGTAAAGCGATCCGGATCGCACGGCCCCGCGCCGACGCACCATCGATCCGCGGTATCTGCGCACTGCGGCGTGTTCGCGACCGGATAATTGCTTATTTCAGCGCCGCTATGCACGCTGGCGTACCGAACTGGCCGACCAGTTCGCGTAGGCTCATTGCCGAGCGTGGATCAGAGTCCGGCAAGGGCCGGATTGCGCCGAATCAGGATTGAGTGCCGAGGTTTGACATCTGCCCCGGCAAAGGCAATTTTCTCGCAGGAGACAGCAATGAAAGCGGTATTGAAAACCACCTTGGCGGCGGCCGGATTGGCGGTCGCCACGCAGGCTGCGGCGGCCACAGGCGCAACACGGCCCTGCGGGGCCGTGTTGCATTGGAGTTCGAGCGCCGCCGCGATCAAGATGGAAACCCGTACAAAGCGTTTGCCCATGGCCGGCCCGGCCGCAGCGCAATTGGCAGGCTTGGGCGAGCGGGCAGCGCCATTCTTCTCCCGGATTGGCACCGGAGGCTGCGCGCAGCGGCGGTGCGGGTCGCGGCATCGACGCCGGATTCAGTCCTGGTTGCGGCCCATCACCTGTTCAAGGCGGGGGCGGTCGAGGATGCGGATGAATTTCTGCTTTACCCGGATCAGCCCTTCGCTCTGCAATCTGGAGAAAATGCGGCTGACGGTCTCCAGCTTCAGACCGAGGTAGCTGCCCATTGCGGGCACCTCCCGCCCTATGTACGCTAACGCATAGAACACGCGGGGCGCATGGCGGAAACTGGCGGCTGCAAACCGCGGCGGACAGCCCGGCACGAACGTGCGCGCGCGGGCAGAATGCGCATAGTGGATTTCGGCGCGCATGCACAACACGGGGCGCATTCCGTGTTTTCACTTCCTGACTCAGAGGGATATTCTGACTGCCATGACCACGACCAAACCACACAAGCCCTTCCTGCATGAGCGCTTCTCCTTGATTCGCGAGTTCCATCTCGCCGACTGGTTTACGCTGGCAAACGCCGTTTGCGGCACGGGAGCGCTGTTCTCCATGATGACCTACCTGCAAACGACCGAAGTCCGCCATGTCTACTTTGCCTGCGGGCTGGTTGTTGCCGCCATGGTTTTCGACGTACTGGATGGACGCATTGCGCGGTGGCGACAGATGACTTCGGCAATGGGCCGCGAACTCGACTCGCTCGCCGATGTCATTTCCTTCGGTGTGGCCCCGGCGGTGATCGCCTACGGTTGCGGCATGCAGGGCCTGTACGACCGTATCGTCCTGGCCTACTTTGTTGCCTGCGGCGTATCGCGCCTGGCGCGTTACAACGTTACCGCTGAAGCGCTGTCCGAGGGCGGAAGCAAGGTGAAGTATTTCGAGGGCACTCCCATTCCGACATCGCTGCTGCTCGTAGTGCTGATGTTCGCGGCTGCCTCGCAGAACGCGCTGGGCGACTCGCTTTGGTTCGGCCAGGTGGCGTTGGCGGGATTCACGCTGCATCCGATGGTGCTGCTGTTCGCGCTCTCCGGCTCGCTCATGGTCAGCCGCGTGCGCATCCCGAAATTCTGAGCAGCCGCCGTCCCGATTCCCGATCCAGGAAACTCGACTGGTGCTTACATCCGCGGAAATTGAAGACCTGAGGACCGCCAAGCAGCTGCTCGAAACCCCCGGTCTGGCTGCCCGGATCGGCAACTATGTCGGCGCCCCGATCGAGAAGGGTTTTGCACTGCTTCCAAAACAATGGAATGCGGTGGTAAACGACGCCACGCGCAAATCGATAGCGGCGGCACTCGACGCTGCTATCTGGACCATGAATCACGGTCAAGCAGGCGCGCCGTCGAACTGGTGGCACAAACTGGCGGCCGGAGCATCAGGCGCGGCCGGGGGCATGTTCGGCCTGCCTGCGCTCGCCGTCGAACTTCCGCTGTCCACAACGATCATGCTCAGGTCGATTGCGGATATCGCGCGCAGCCAGGGCGAGAACCTGACGACGGCCGAAGCTAGGCTGGAGTGTATTCAGGTGTTGGCGCTGGGGGGGAGGATCGAATACCGATGACGGCAGCGATACAGGGTATTTCGCGGCCCGGGCGGCGATGGCCAAGGCCGTTTCCGACGCGGTCCGGCATTTGGCCGGGAGCGGCCTGTCGCACAAAGGGGCTCCGGCCCTGGTCCGCCTGATTGCGCTGATCGCATCCCGGTTCTCCATCGTGGTATCGGAGAAGGCGGCCGCACAGGCGGTGCCGGTTCTGGGCGCTTTCGGCGGCGCGCTAATCAACACCTTGTTCATCGATCATTTCCAGGATATGGGCAGGGGCCATTTCATCGTGCGCCGGCTGGAGCGCACTCACGGCGCCGAAGAGGTCAAGCGCATTTACAGTGGACTGTAGGCTTTCATTTCGAATTGCGGGGATGTCCTTCGAAGGTCCCGGTCCCGTTTGCTTCTTCCTGCGCCATCATCAGTGACTTCAAGCCGACATAGGGCGTGGCCCCCTGCTCGGCCGGCGCCGGCAGACTCTGCGACGCCTCCGATTCGAGTTCGCGTACGCGGCCTTCCAGCGCCGCCTTGTCGTCCTCCAGGCTTGCGACCTGGCGCCGCAGCCGATGGCGAAAGCGATACCCAGAATCAACAGGAGCTGCATGTTTTTCTCCGAAGCGATTCAACGCACATATTCCGCATGCCGCAGCGAAAACGGGGCTTGCGCCCCGTTTCCCCTGCGCTTCAGTCGCTAGCGCCGGTTGCGCAACGCGACGGCGGCCAGGCCGCCGTCCCGAGCCAGACTTACTTCAGGCGCATGTCGTTCTTGACCGAGCTCACGCCGTGCACGCTGCGCGTGACTTCGATGGCCTTGTTGATATCGGCCTGGTACTTGACGAAACCGCTGAGCTGAACCGCACCCTTGAAGGTCTCCACATTGATTTCGGAGGATTTCAGCGACGGTTCGCTGAAGATTGCCGCCTTCACCTTGGTGGTGATGAGGGTGTCATCGGCGTATTGGCCGGTACTCTCGCTGGTCGGAGTGGAAGCGCAGCCCAGCGTCGTTACGAGCGCGGCGGCGAGGAAAATGGCGGCATGCCTGCGACACCTTGTGCGTCACGGTGCGCGGCTTACCTACGCCATCATCCGCCTGCATAGCGGCGTATTCCGTGCGCTGGCGTACATATATGTGGTGAAGTATTTCCGTCGCGCATGGCCGCACCCACAGGTTCGCCACCAGCGTGCTGTTCTGCACCCTGCCCCTGTCGCCAATGCTGACCGCAGGCTTGGCCGCCGGCGCGCACCATGCGAACAGTATTTTCCCGGACATGTTCATGGGTATTCCACAGGGATTCTTGCGTTCCAATTCAATGGCTGGAAAGGTTCCAGTCGCGATTGCGATCGAGGAATTCGCGGAGCTGGCGCTCGGCTTCCTCTTTCGACAAGCCATGCCGTGCCTGAATGCTCCCGGCCAGCTGCTCGCGCCTGCCGGCGTCCACGCCGGCTTCGTCGTGGGTAAGCCTGCCCCACTGTTGCCTCAGTTTGCCGCCGAGCTGCTTCAGCTTGCCTGCGATCCGATCCCGGTTCATGTGCGCCTCCTGCGATGGCCAGATTGGGTATGCGACCGGCGCATGGCCCATGGCGCCTGCGCCAGGCAAGAATTGTCCGGCGTTCCGAATTCAGGGTCTGTACGCCGACGCACGCATGCGGCCTGTCGCGGTAATCCGTGAAATCCGACTTATGTTGGCTAGCGCACATATAGATCCACGGTTACCTGCTAAGCTCGCCAGGATCTGGCAGTAGTCTTGCCTCTGACCCCGGCCCGCCCGCTGGCAGTTTCGCTCCACGATGGAAGGCTGTAGACCGCCCATGCCCGCGTTGCAAAGTCCGAATCAGAATCACCTCCTCGCCGCCCTGCCCACTGAGGAATTCGAGCGCCTGGCGCCGAATCTGGAGCAGGTCGATATGCGCCTAGGCGACGTCCTCTACGAGTCCGCCGGCCTGCTGCAGCACGTCTATTTCCCGACGACGGCAATCCTGTCCCTGCACTACGTCATGGAGAACGGCTCTTCTTCCGAAATTGCAGGCGTGGGTAACGAGGGCATACTCGGCATTTCGCTGTTCATGGGGGGCAACACCACGCCCAGCCGCGCCGTCGTTCAGACCGGGGGACAGGGCTACCGCCTGAAAGCGCAGCTGATGGCGCAGGAGTTCAAACGCGCCGGAGCGATGCAGCAACTGCTGCTGCGCTACACCCAGGCGCTGATCACGCAGATGTCCCAGACCGCAGCGTGCAACCGGCACCATACGCTGGTGCAGCAATTGTGCCGTTGGCTGCTGCTGACTCTGGATCGCATGCCGACGAACGAACTGATCATGACGCAGGAACTGGTCGCGAGCATGCTCGGCGTGCGCCGCGAAGGCGTGACCGAGGCTGCCGGAAACTTGCAGCAGGCGGGCGTCATCCGCTACCGCCGCGGGCACATCACCGTGGTCGACCGCGCCGGGCTGGAGGCGCAGGTTTGCGAGTGTTACCAGGTGGTAAAGAAGGAATTCGCGCGCCTGCTTCCGGACGTACTGCTGCGGCAGAGCGCCGTTTTGCCGGCCAGGACCGCGCCGCGGGAAGCGCAGATCCGCTCAATTCATCCGGGGGCAGGCCGCAAATGAACACGGTCGATACCGCCAGGCACCGCAGCCGCTTCCCGGCCATCGAACCGGCACGGCCGCCGTTGTCGCGGGACCTCGAAATCAAGCGACATCGCATTCGGCGATGAACAGGCTTGCCTTGAAAGTGACCAATCGAATCGCTGTCTCGATTTCTGCCGCGGCCTTGCTGGTTGCGCTGGTGGTGTGGGCATCGCTGTGGGCGTTTAGTCATCTCGAGACAGCGGCCAGCGAGCGACAGCAATCCTACGCTTTGATCATCCGCACGGAGGACCTGTTGTCCGGCTTGACCGACGCCGAGTCCGCCCAGCGCGGCTATTTGCTGACCGGCGACGAGGCCTTTCTCGGACCGTATCTGGCCGTGCGTGACAGCGTCCGCGGCGATCTGGAAACGTTGCGTCCGCTTACCGCAATCAGCTCTTCGCACAAGCACCTGGACGCACTGGCGCCATTGGTGGATGCCAAATTGGCGCATATGCTGCAAATCATTACGCTGCGCCGCGAACATGGCGTGGCCGCAGTTCTCGAGGATGTAACCAAAGGGGCTGCAGCCAGCGGCAATGGCAAGCGCTTGATGGACTCGATTCGTGCCGAGATGAGCGTCCTCCTGCAGACCGAGCAAGGCGCGCTGGCGCGCCACGAAGCCGAGTTCCAATCGAACATGCGCCGTATATTTGCAGGCATCATCACGGTCAGCCTGCTGGCGCTGCTGTTTGCACTTTCGTTCGCCTACCTGTCCTATCGGCAAACTCAGCAGCGGCTCAAGAATCTGCTTCATCTGGAGACCAGGCGTTTGCTCGAAGTCCAGGAGGAGACGAACGAACAGCTGCAGCGGGCCAACGCTACCCTGCAGGCAAGCGAGGCAAAGCTCGCCGTCACCCTCAATTCCATTGGCGATGCGGTAATTGCCACCGATGCTGAAGGGCGCGTGACCTTCCTCAATCCCCTCGCCGAGCGGCTCACCGGTTGGACGCAGGCCGAAGCCACCGGTTTCCTGGTTGATGAGATTTTTCACATCATCAACCAGGAGACCCGACTACCCTCCGCCATTCCGGTGAAAGATACTCTGACGCATGGCACGATACATGGTCTGGCGAACCACACCATACTGATTGCACGCGACGGCAGCGAGTGCGCCATTGCCGACAGTTGCGCACCGATTCTAGACCGCGACGCCCATGTAATCGGCGCCGTGCTGATATTCCGCGATGTCACCATGGAGTATGCAGCGCAGCAGGCATTGCGCGACAGTACCGCGCAGATCCAGACCATACTCAACACCGTGGCAGACAGCGTAATCACCCTTCATGCCGGCAGCGGCGTCCTCGAGAGCGCGAACCCGGCCGCCGAGCGCATGTTCGGCTATGCCGCAGCGGAGCTCGTCGGACAAAGCTTCAGCCTGCTGATACCCGAGCTCGATCTGGAGCAGCGCATTGGCTCCCTCGACTACTACAGTGCGAGCGACGAAGACCGCGCCGTCGGCATCGGCCGCGAAGTCCTGGGCCTGCGCAAGAACGGCAGCACTTTTCCGCTGGAAATAGCGGTGAGCGAAATGTGGCTGGGCGGCAAGCGTTACTTCACCGGCATCTTGCGTGATATCAGCGCGCGCAAGCAGGCGGAGGAGGCACTGCTCAAGGCCGGGGCGCTGCAGCGCGCGATTTTCAACAGCGCCAACTTCTCCAG
>JAENXP010000071.1 GCA_016649475.1 Burkholderiales bacterium
CGCCGAGCGCATCGCCGAGCAACTCACCGCGGGGCTGCCGCGCGCCAGCGGCGCGCCGGTCCCGTTGCCGCCGGTGCTGCAGCCGCCGGGCCAGACGCTGCGCATCGCGCATCCGGCGTCGCAAAGCCATATTCTGCTTGGCCTGCCGGCGATTGCGCGCGGGGACCCGGACTATTTCCCGCTGCTGGTGGGCAACTACGCCCTCGGCGGCGGGGGCTTCGTTTCACGCCTGTACCTCGAGGTGCGCGAAAAGCGCGGCTACGCCTACAGCGTCTACAGCTATTTCCAGCCCTTGGCGCAGGAAGGCCCTTTCCAGATCGGATTGCAGACCAAAAAGGAACAGGCCGAGGAAGCGCTGACGCGCGTGCGCATCGTGCTCGACGAGTTCCTCTCGCGCGGGCCGAGCGCGGCCGAGATGAAGGCGGCGAAACAGAACCTGGTCGGCGGCTTCGCCTTGCGCATAGACAGCAACCGCAAGCTGCTCGACCACGTTGCAACAATCGGCTATTACCAGCTGCCGCTCACCTGGCTGGACGATTTTCCCGCGCGCATCGAAAAAGTGAGCGCGGCCGAGGTTCGCGCCGCTTTCGCCAGGCGCGTGCGCCCGGAGCATTTGGTCACCGTCATCGTCGGTAGTGGCGAAAAGTAACCAGGTTCGCATCATTGGCGGCGATTGGCGCAGCCGCCGCATCACGTTTCCCGATCATGAAGGGCTGCGCCCCAGTGCCGACCGCGTGCGCGAGACCCTGTTCAACTGGCTGGGACAGGATCTCGGCGGCGAGCGCTGTCTCGATCTGTTCGCCGGCAGCGGCGCGCTCGGTTTCGAGGCGCTGTCGCGTGGCGCCGCCTGCGTGGTGATGGTGGAAAAGAGCCGCGTGGTATGCGAGGCACTGCGTCGCAATGCCGGCTTGCTCGCGGCCAAAAACCTGCAATTGCACTGTGCGGATGCGCTAGAATTCGCCACTGCCGCTGCAGCAGATGCGGCGGCGCGCTTCGACGTCGTGTTTCTCGATCCGCCGTTCGGCTCGACCTTGCTGGCGCAGGCGCAGCAGCGGGTGGTGCCGTTGCTGCGGCCGGGGGCGAGGGTGTACGTCGAGAGCGCTGCGGCATTCGCACCGTCGGGTGGCTGGCGGATACTCCGGCACGGCCGCGCCGGACAGGTGCACTACACTTTGGTGACATATGGCGAATAGAGCAGTCTATCCGGGAACATTCGATCCTCTCACGCGAGGCCACGAAGATCTGGTGCGGCGCGCCGCGCTGGTATTCGACGAACTGGTCGTCGGCGTCGCCGACAGCCGCGGCAAGCAGCCGTTTTTCACCCTGGATGAACGTGTGTCCATGGCGCGCGAGGTTCTGTCTGCTTACGCCAACGTGCGTGTGGAAAGCTTTCGCGGCCTGCTGATGAATTTCATCCGCACCCAGAACGCGCGCGTGGTCCTGCGTGGATTGCGCGCGGTATCCGATTTCGAATACGAATTCCAGCTGGCGGGCATGAACCGCAACCTTTATCCGGATGTCGAGACCCTGTTTCTCACTCCGGGCGAGCAGCATATGTTTGTGTCCGCCACCATGGTGCGCGAAATCGCGACCCTGGGTGGAGATGTGAGCAAATTTGTTCAGCCCGTGGTGGAAGGTTACATCAAGGAGAAGCTGCGGCAGATGGACGGCGCGTGATGTCGAAACTTCACCGCGGATAGGCGAAAACCATGGCGCTAATGATCACCGATGAGTGCATCAACTGCGATGTGTGCGAGCCCGAATGTCCGAACGAGGCCATTTCCCAGGGAACGGAGATCTACGTCATCGACCCTGCCAAGTGCACCGAGTGCGTGGGACATTTCGACGAGCCCCAGTGCGTAGCGGTCTGCCCGGTGGACTGCATTCCGCTCAATCCCGACCATACCGAGACCAGGGAAGAGTTGCAGCAGAAGTATCAGCTGCTGACGGCGCAGAAGCAGGGCGGCTGAAGCACTTGTTGCGGCTGCTCCGGCCGCACTACTTCTGGCAGACGGGGCAATAGAAGGTGGAGCGCTGGCCCTGGCGCAACTGGCGGACAGCGGCGCCGCAGACGCGGCAGGGAAGCCCGGTGCGGCCGTACACGCAATATTGCTGCTGGAAATAGCCCGAACTGCCGTCGCTGTGGACAAAGTCGCGCAGCGTGCTGCCGCCCGCCGCCAGCGCCTGTTTCAGCGTAGCCTTGACTGCAGCCGCGAGCGCATCATAGCGCGCCAGCGACAGCCGACCCGCGGGGGTGCGCGGATTGATGCGGGCGTGGAACAGGCTTTCGTTGGCGTAGATGTTGCCGACGCCCACGACGAGGCTCGCGTTCATCAGGACCAGCTTGACCGCGGCCTTGCGTGTGCGCGTCGCCGCGTGCAGAAGCTTGCCGCTGAACGCATCTTCCAGCGGCTCGGCGCCCAGGCCGGCGATCAGCGGATGGCGCGCGATATCGCCGTTCGCCCAGAGCACGGCGCCGAAACGGCGCGGATCGCGCAGGCGCAGCAACTTTTTACCCAGCAGCAGGTCGAAGTGTTCATGCCGCTTCGCTTCGATCCCGGCGTCCATGACGCGCAGGCTTCCCGACATGCCCAGGTGCAGAATCAGCCAGCCCTCGGGTTCGCCCGCGCCGCAGTTGATGAGGATGTATTTGCCGCGACGCGAGACGCGAGCGATGCGCCGGCCGGTCACGCGCGCCGCCAGATCGACCGGTATCGGCCAGCGCAGCCTGTGTTCGCTGATGCGCACACCGGTAATGATCTTGCCCGCCAAGTAGGGCTCGATGCCGCGACGCGTGATTTCGACTTCGGGTAGTTCTGGCATGAGTTGTGCAGGGCGGTTCTTCTTGTACTGGCGCACAAATATACCTAATATGTAGCCCCCACGCTAAGCTATCCGCTCCACAATGTCCTTTCCGCGTTCTTCCGCGTTTCCCTTGCTCATTCGAATACTGTTTGCAGTTTCGAGTTTGACGCTTGCCGCCTGCGCGCAGCAGCCGACGCTGTCGGCCGCATCGGCTGACAAAGCGGAGCTCAGCCAGAGCAAGGCCGAGGAACCAGCGCAAGGGAAGGCCGCCGCGTCGGAAGCCGAGCATGCGGCCCAGCAGAACCTGCCCAAGCAGGATCTGACCGAGGCGGTGCTGTATGAATATTTGCTCGCGGAAATTGCCGGACAGCGCGGCGCCGTCGGCTTGTCGGCGCAGGCCTACGCCGATCTGGCCAAACAAACGCGCGATCCTCGCATCGCCAAGCGCGCGGCGGAGGTCGCGTTGTACGCGCGCATGCCTGCCGCCGCCATCGATGCCGCCAGGATTTGGTATGAAACCGAGCCGTCCTCGCTGCAGGCGCTGCAGGCGCTTACCAGCCTGCTTATTGGCGCCAAGCGCGAGGAGGAAGCGCTGCCCTATCTGCAGAAGCTGCTGGAAGGTGACGACAGCGGCGCCGGTTTCCTGCAGCTGGCGCGCCTGCTTGCCAATAACCAGGACAAGGCATTGACGCTCAAGCTGGTACAGCAACTGGCGCAGCCCTACCCCGGGAGCGCGCAGGCGCATTTTGCCGTCGCCCAGGCAGCTGTAGGCGCCGGACAGGACGAACTTGCCCTGACCGAAGTGCGCGCGGCAGCCCAGCTCCAGCCCGACTGGGATCTGCCAGTGCTACTGGAGGCGCAGCTGTTGCAGCGGCAGTCGAACGCGCTGGCGCTGCAGCGCCTGGCCGCGTTCCTCGAGCGCCATCCCATGGCGCGGGATGTGCGCATGAGTTATGCGCGCGCGCTCGTGGCAGAAAAGAAATATACCGAGGCTCGCGCCGAATTCCAGACCTTGCTCAAGGATTTTCCCGATAACACCGACGTGGTCTTTGCCGTCGGTGTGCTGTCGCTGCAGCTGCAGGACTACGCGCAGGCACAAGCAAATTTCAAACGCCTGCTGCTGCTGCCCTACCGCGACAAGAACACGGTGCGCATGTATCTGGGCCAGATCGCCGAGGAACAGAAAGATTATCCGGAGGCTCTGCGCTGGTATGACGAAGTCGCCGGCGGAGAATTGTATCTGCGGGCGCAGATACGCTATGCGCTGGTGCTGAGCAAGCAGGGCAAGCTCGATGCGGCGCGCGCTCACCTGCAGCAGGTCGAGGTCGACAGTGAATCGGCGAAGGTGCAGCTGCTGCTGACCGAGGCGCAGATGCTGCGCGATGCCAAGCAGCCGCGCGCAGCCTTCGATCTGATCGGTAACGCGCTGCAGAGCATGCCCGACCAGCCCGAGCTGCTTTACGACTACGCCATGCTGGCGGAGAAACTCGATCGCTTGGACCTGCTCGAGGACAGCCTGACGAAACTGATCAAGCTGAAGCCAGATCATGCGCATGCTTACAATGCGCTCGGTTATTCGCTGGCGGAGCGCAATCTGCGCCTGCCCGAAGCGCAGGAACTGATAGAAAAGGCGTTGCAGCTTTCCCCCGAGGATCCGTTCATCATGGACAGCATGGGCTGGGTGCTGTATCGGGCGGGCAAGAGCACACAGGCGCTGGAGTATCTGCGCAAGGCCTATACCACACGCCCCGACCCGGAGATCGCCGCGCATCTGGGCGAAGTGTTGTGGGTCGCGGGAGAGCGCAGCGAAGCCGATAAGATCTGGCTGGAAGCGAGCAAGAAAGCCCCGGATAACGACGCCCTCAACAGCACCATCAAGCGCTTCAAGCCTTAATTCGGGCAGACTGTACGCAAACACGGAGTCTACGTCAGCGCAAAAGCTCCTATATTTCGAACAAGGAGGGCGGCCCCCTTCTAGATCCCCCCGCGAGACGATCTCGCCATGTATCGACATCTTGCCCAATCCTGCCAACATGTGGCGCTCACCTGTGGTTGTCCCCAGATTCGAAGCCTTCGTTATGCGATACGCTTTTTTCCTGAGCTGCCTGCTGTTCGCCGGCTGCGCCGCGATTGAACCGCAGCCTGCGCCATTGGGGGGCGCCGGCGACAGTTTTTTCCTTTCGGGACGGGTGGCGGTGAAATACGGCGACGAGGCCGTCAGCGGCAAGATCAGCTGGCAGCATGAGCCCGCCGGCGATGATCTGCTCCTGTCGACGCCGCTGGGGCAGGGCGTGGCGCGTATCGTGCGGCGCGACGCCATGGTGAGCCTTACTACTTCGGATCAAAAGGTATACCGCGCAAGCGACGTAGAGGGCTTGACCGAACAGGTGTTGGGGTGGCGCTTGCCGCTCGCGGGTCTGCACGACTGGGTGCGCGGCCGGGCGGCTGCCGGAGCGCCGGCGCAAATACGTGCGGACGACTCGCAGCGCCTCTCCGAGTTGAGGCAATCCGGCTGGCTGGTGGAGTTCCTGGATTACGACGCAGCCAGCGGCTTGCCGGCGCGCATGCGGCTGTCGCGCGAAGAAGTGGAAATCCGGCTGGTGATCGACAATTGGCGGAGCGAACCATGAACCGCTGGCAGGAGCCCTGGTCCGCTCCGGCAAAACTCAATCTGTTTCTGCACGTTACCGGGCGGCGCGCCGACGGCTATCACAGCCTGCAGACCGCGTTCCGTTTGATCGACCTGGCTGATACCCTGCGCTTCGAGCCGCGCGGTGACGGTAGGGTCACGCTGCGGCGACCGCTAGCCGGAGTGCCTCCGGAACAGGATCTGTGCCTGCGTGCCGCAGCCCTGCTCAGGCAGGCGACCGGGCATCGGGGCGGCGTCGAGATCGACCTGGACAAGCGCATCCCCATGGGCGGAGGGCTGGGCGGCGGCAGTTCAGACGCGGCCACCACCCTGGTCGCACTCAACCACCTTTGGCGCCTGGGCTTGAAGCGCGGGGAATTGCAGCGTCTGGCGCTCAAACTCGGTGCCGATGTGCCGGTGTTCGTATTCGGCGAGAATGCTTTTGCCGAGGGCGTAGGCGAGGAATTGACGCCTCTGGCGCTTCCTCCGGCCTGGTATCTGGTGCTGGTGCCCCCGGTAGAGGTTCCGACGGCTGCGGTTTTCGCCGCTCCCGAATTGACACGGATGACAAAAACCATCAAAATTACGGCCTTTTTCGACGGGCTGAAACAACGCACCTTGCGTAATGACCTCGAGCCCGTGGTGTGCAAACGCTATCCTGAAGTGGGGCGCCATCTGGCTTGGCTGAAACAGTGTGGCGAGGCGCGCATGAGCGGTTCCGGCGCCTGCGTGTATGCCGAATTTTCCACCGAATCCGCGGCGTACGCGGCTCATGCGCAGCTGCCGCCGGCAATGCAAGGTTTCGTGGCGCGTGGATTGGAGCTACACCCGCTGTATGAGTTGACCGAGTAAAGTTTGGGGAGTCGCCAAGTGGTAAGGCACCGGATTTTGATTCCGGCATTCGTAGGTTCGATCCCTACCTCCCCAGCCAGTCTCGTTACCAGAGCCTGGAGACTAGCGCGAGCAAGACAGCATGGGCCGCATCGGCGGCTGGCAGGACCTGACCACAACGACGGGAGCGCCGGACTCTAGTTTCTAGTTTCCAGCATCTAGATGGCTTACGATCACCTGATGATTTTTGCCGGCAGCGCCAATCCGCAATTGGCAGCAGCGGTGGCGAAACGCCTGAACATCCCATTGGGCGGGATCAGCGTCGGCCGCTTCTCCGACGGTGAGGTGATGATTGAGTTGATGGAGAACGTGCGCGGCCGCGATTGCTTCGTGCTGCAGTCCACCTGCACGCCCACCAACGACAATCTGATGGAAGTGCTGATCATGATCGACGCGCTCAAGCGCGCATCGGCCGCCCGCGTCACCGCTGCGCTTCCTTATTTCGGCTACGCGCGCCAGGATCGCCGGCCGCGCTCGGCGCGGGTGTCGATCAGCGCCAAGGTGGTCGCCAATATGCTGGAAGCCGCGGGCGTGGACCGGGTCCTTACCATGGACCTGCACGCGGACCAGATACAGGGCTTTTTCGATGTGCCCGTGGACAATATCTACGCCGCGCCCATCCTTCTGGGCGACCTGTGGAAACATGGCCACGAGGACCTGCTGGTGGTCTCTCCCGACGTCGGCGGCGTGGTGCGCGCGCGCGCGCTGGCCAAGCGCCTCGAATCCGACCTGGCCATCATCGACAAACGCCGACCCAAGGCGAACGATGCCGAGGTGATGAATATCATCGGCGACGTCAAGGGACGCACCTGCGTCATCATGGACGACATGGTCGATACCGCAGGCACGCTGGCCAAGGCCGCGCAGGCGCTCAAGAACGAGGGCGCGATCAAGGTCCTCGCCTACTGCACCCACCCGGTTCTATCGGGCGGGGCGGTGGAGCGCATCGCCAAGTCGGCGCTGGACGAAGTGGTCGTTACCGACTCCATTCCGCTGCGCGAGGATGCGAAGAACTGCAGCAAGATACGAGTACTTTCCGTGGTCGACCTGCTGGCGGAAACGATATTGCGCATCAGCAACGAGGACTCCGTCAGTTCCTTGTTTAGCGAGTAGGAAATGGATAACGCTATCCGAGTTTGAAATTTTTGAAACGGCGGTACCTGGTCGCGGGGCCGCCATAACCTGGAGTGCAACATGCAAATCGAAGTCAACGCGCAAAAGCGCACCAAGCAGGGCACCGGAGCGAGCCGCCGCCTGCGCCGTGGAGGCAAGACCCCCGGGATCGTCTACGGGGGAAATCAGCCTGCGGTCGTCATTGAGCTCGATCACAACGCGCTGTACCACCAGTTGCGGCAGGAGGCCTTTCACGCCTCCGTGCTGACGCTCAATCTCGAAGGCGCGAAAGAACAGGTGCTGTTGCGTTCGGTCAACATGCACCCGTTCAGGGTGGAGGTCCAGCACATCGATTTCCAGCGCGTCCAGGCCGATGTGAAGATTCAGATGAAAGTGCCGCTGCACTTTATCAATGCCGAACAGTCGCCGGGGGTAAAGCTGTCAGGCGGACTCGTCAGCCACGTCATGAGCGAGCTCCTGATCCGCTGCCTGCCGGCGGACCTGCCCGAGTTCATCGAGGTGGACCTGAAGGATATGGAAATAGGCAATACCGTGCACGTCAGGGATCTGCAGCTCCCGAATGGTGTGGAAGCGGTCCTGCACGGCAGCGACAACCCGTCCGTGGCTGTGGTGCAGATACCGCGCGCGCTGGTTGCGGACGAGGCTGCCGAGGCTGCCGAGGCAGCACTGGCGCCTTCCGAGGTGCCCGCCAGCAAGCAGTCGGCCGAGCCGGCCGCTGCCGAAAAAGCTGGCGAGAAGAAGCCAGAGAAATCGGACAAGAAATAAGCGTTCATCTCGATGCGAGCGGGCATCCGAGGGGACTTTCCCGTCTAGCGGGATCGAGACCTTCGGGGC
>JAENXP010000369.1 GCA_016649475.1 Burkholderiales bacterium
CCGAACCTTCCAGTACGCGGTCGAACCGGTCTACAACGCCACGCTTGCTGCAGCGAAAACCAAGGAACTCGAAGTCGTCGAGCAGGACCTTACCAAGGGCAGGCTGATCCTCTCGCATGGTGTCACGCTATGGAGTTGGGGCGAGAGAATCGCGGTGTTCATCAAGCCGATGGCGAGCACCAGCACTCGAGTCGAGATCGTCAGCAAGCCGGTCTTGTCGCCACTCAACTTTCCACCGGATTGGCAGCAGATCCTGTTTGACGAAATTGATGCCCAGCTGCGGTCGAGCAAATAGACACGCCTCCCGCCATTCCAGCCGAGCGTTTCTGGCGTTGGCTGAGTTCAAAGCTTGGCAGCCACCTGCGGCTAAGGAATCGTGCTGACCTGATCAAGACCGCAATGCAGGTCTTCGCAATCCTTTGCCTCGTCGCCTACTTTGCGATCCTCGCTTACAAAGGTTCCGTTGATATTTCCGCGCTGGCAAAGCAGTACCCGGGAAGTGAGTTCTGGGCGGCGCTGGGCCGGCACCTAATTCGGAACCTTGGGGGAGGCTAGGTTCTATGCCAAAGCCAAGAGGCGCGCAGATGAGAAGAATCCTGCTGATGTATGAAGTTAAGATATCGCAGCAATAGCTCCAGTTAAGAAGGGGTGTCTGCCGCAAGTAGGCGCCCACTCCTGACACTACTTCAAATACGCAGTGCGGCATATGACGATGAAATGTCCCAAGTGCAATTCCGACCTGCAGAAGTGCAGGGTATGGGGTGACCGCTATTCACTAAAATGGAATCATGACGCTGACGGCAAGACCCTTGGCATATGGATCAACCACGGGAATAAGATCGGGCATGGCGGCATGCTGAAACTGAACAGGCCGTATCTGTATTCGCACCGCTGCGCCCAATGCAGGACTCAATTGATAATTGAGGACGAAAACTGAAAGACCTTTGCCGAAAGGTAATTCCAAGTGCCGGCGCCTGCCGCCCCTCAACCTCAACCCGAGCCCAAGTCATGAGCGACTATTCAGAGTTCTTCAATCCGGCTGACGGGGGAGAATCGGCTGCCGAACTGGTTAGCGCCGCCGATGCCTGCCTCGAAGGCTTCACGGCCTGCTTCATCGCCCTGCGGTCCTACTGACGGCTCGATATGAAGCTCAAACAATTTCAAGTCGATGCCTTCGCATCGCGGGCATTCGAAGGCAACCCGGCGGCCGTCTGCCCCCTCGAAAGCTGGCTCGACGATGACGTCCTGCAAGCCATCGCGGAGGAAAACAACCTTTCGGAGACGGCGTTCTTCGTCCCCTCGGAGCAGGGCTTCAGGCTGCGTTGGTTTACTCCGGTGAGGGAGGTCGATCTTTGCGGCCACGCCACCCTGGCTTCAGCCCACGTGATCTTCGAGATCCTGGGTTTCTCCCGGGAAGTCATCACCTTTGAAACCCGCAGCGGCGAGCTGTTCGTTGCCCGGCAGGGGAAACGCCTGGAAATGAATTTCCCTGCCGCCCCGCCGAAACGCTGCGAGATCCCCGAAGCCCTGGCCAGCGGCCTTGGGCGGCGCCCCATCGAAGTCCTGGCCGCCGACGATTACCTGGCCGTGTTCGACAGCGAAACGAGCGTTCGCGCCATAAGGCCCGACCATGCGTTGCTGAGCCAGCTTGATCTGCGCGGCGTCATCGTTACCGCGCCGGGCACCGATGTCGATTTCGTCAGCCGTTTCTTCGCCCCCAGGGTCGGTGTTCCCGAGGATCCGGTCACCGGCTCGGCCCACTGCGAGCTCGCTCCGTACTGGGCCGCCCGGCTGGGCAAGAGCACCTTGAGTGCCAGACAGGTTTCGCGGCGTGGCGGCCAACTGACTTGCGAGGTGAAAGCCGATCGTGTGATCCTTTGGGGCGAGGCGGTCACGTTCATGGAGGCGGAAATCAGCTTCGACGCCCGACTCCACAATAGGGGCGGCAATGGCCAAGACACCTGAGTTCGATCTATCACTGGTTGAACCGGCTTGGCCGCGACCTCGTCGGTCTGGCGCAGCCATGACGAAGGTCCTCTACGCCACCATGGCCGGTGAATTGGCCGACGCGCGGAGCATGGGCGACAATGGCATCTATCAATTCTTCGCCAGGGTTTCGGCATCGGGAGATGCGGCCCAAGGTCAGCGTTAGCCAGGCGGTCCGATTGAGGTCGCCAGTGCTTGCGCCGCGCGGCGCAGAAGATTCGCGGCTTGTCAGCGCAGTAGCCCGCAACAGGATTTTTAATGCTTGAAGCTTCCTGGCCCTTGTTCGTCATCGCCTCGCTGGTGCTCATCGCCACCCCGGGCCAGGACATGATCCTCGTGATGTCGCGCTCGGTCGCGCAAGGTCCGGCGGCCGGTGTGGCGACCGCTGCGGGCGTCAGCGTCGGCCTGGTGGGGCACACCCTACTGGCCACCCTGGGACTGGGCGCCATCCTGCGCACCTCGGAATGGCTGTTCATTGCCCTCAAGCTCGTGGGCGCGGCCTACCTGATCTATCTCGGGGTCGGGCTGCTGCGGACCCGGGGTGCGATGCTCTTGACGCAGGCAGCGCCCCGGCGTTCGTTGCGGCGCCTGTTCTTCGATGGCGCGATCTCCAATATTTCCAACCCCAAGATCGCGGTCTTCTACTTCGCATTCCTGCCGCAGTTCGTGACTCCCGGGGCGGTTCGCCCAACCGTGACGGTGTTCGTGCTTGGGTTGGTGTTCGCCGCCCTGACCTTCCTCGTGAAGGGGCCGGTCGGATTGATCGCCGGCCGGTTGTCGGGCTGGCTGCGGGCCCGACCCGCTGCCCTCACCGGCTTGTACCGTTCCAGCGGCGCAGTGTTGCTGCTGCTGGGTATCAAGCTGGCCTTCGAACGCCGGGCCTGAGTCCAGGATCAGAGAATGAACGCTGCCGCGCACCCGATCGCCTTCAACCCCCAGTGGTTCCTCCCGGCGCTGGTCGTCGGCATGGTCGCCATCGCCGCATTGCTCGCCTACCTGTCGGGCTGGCGCCGGCTCGCCAAACGCTTTCCGCCGGTCGCCCAGATCGATGGCGAGCGCTTCTACTTTGCTTCGGCGAAGATGGGTATGGTTCCATGGTTCCAGATCAACTATGGGGTCTGCCTTATCATCACCGTCGGCAGGACTGGCATCTACGTCTCGATCTTCATGCCGTTTCGGCTCCTCTGCCCGGATTTCTTCCTGCCGTGGTCAGCGGTCGCGGGGGTTGAAGAGCAGTCGTCGGCGCTCAGTCGGCGTATGGTCGTGCGCATCAACGGGTCGCCGGTGAGCCTGGCCCTGCGCGGTTCGCTCGGCCATTGCGTGGCCGCCACCTATGCTGGAGCGCTGGCAGCGGCCAAGCCCTGATCGGCGGTTCGGTCGAGCAAAAGGGTAGTGGGCGGTTGCCGCCAGCCTGGCTCGGCCATCATTATTGCGAGGGGAGTGTTCAGTGCTCAAAACTTCGGTGGTATCGGCGGTCTTCGCCGTCGTCGTGGTGGCCTTGTCGTTCTGGCTCAATCCCTCGCCGGAGCAGCACCGCGAGCAGATCAAGAAGGCCATCGCCGAGCGCAGCCCGGTGGCCGGAATGCTCGGGCTGGGGGCGCTCACCGCCTTCACGTCCAACTACCATCCGCTGGGTGTGGCCTCCTATGCCACGGCCAACGGCCGCGTGGTCTCGATCGGCTTCATGGGCATGGTCTTCGTGATGCAGCCCGACCCGGAACGCTGAAGCAGCCGGTCATGGCTGTGCAGACTGTGAAGCCGCCTGGCACCTGGCGGATCGTCTTCGACAAGGGCAACGAGGTCTGCCAATGAGCGCCGCAATTCGAGCAAACCAATCG
>JAENXP010000656.1 GCA_016649475.1 Burkholderiales bacterium
GAGAACAAGGGCCTCAACATATTCAACACCAAGTACGTGCTCGCGCGCCCGGACACCGCCACCGACATCGACTACCAGAACATCGACCGCGTGGTCGCGCACGAGTATTTTCACAACTGGACCGGCGACCGCGTCACCTGCCGCGACTGGTTCCAGCTGTCGCTGAAAGAAGGCCTCACCGTGTTCCGCGACCAGGAATACGGCGCCGACATGTACTCGCGCGTGGTGCAGCGCATCCAGGAAGTGCGCGGCCTGCGCGCGGCGCAGTTTCCCGAGGACGCGGGTCCGATGGCACACCCGGTGCGTCCGGCCGCCTACATGGAAATCCGCAATTTCTACACCATGACGGTGTACGAGAAGGGCGCCGAAGTGGTGCGCATGCAACACACGCTGCTCGGGCCGGCGCTGTTCCGCAAGGGCATGGATCTTTATTTCCAGCGCCACGACGGCCAGGCGGTCACCACCGACGATTTCGTGCAGGCGATGGCCGACGCGAGCGGCATCGACCTCAGCCAGTTCCGCCGCTGGTACGAACAGGCGGGCACGCCGCAGGTGGAAGCGGCGGCGGAGTACGATGCCGCCGCGAAGCGCTATGTGCTCACGCTGAAACAATCGTGCGCGCCCACGCCGGGGCAGGAGACCAAGCTGCCTTTCCACATTCCGTTCGCGCTGGGACTGGTGGGGCGGGACGGCGCCGACCTGCCGCTGCAGCTGGAGGGCGAAGCACCGGGCGCCCGGCACGCGGGAGAATCGCAGGCGGCCCCGGAAACGACCCGCGTGCTGTCGCTGACGCAGCCGCAGCAGCACTTTGTGTTCGTCGACGTGCCGGCGCCCCCGGTGCCCTCGCTGCTGCGCAATTTCTCCGCACCGGTGAATGTGAAATACGACTACAGCGAGACCGAACTCACGCATCTGATGGCGCACGACGCGAATGCCTTCAACCGCTGGGAAGCGGGCCAGCGGCTTGCGCTCGCCCTGATCCTGAAAGGTATCGAGGCGTCTCGGGCGCAAGCCAAAGTCACCAGCGCCGCTACGGCAACGCCGCAGGCCTTCGTCGCCGCCTTCGCCCGCGTGCTCGACTACGCCCCGCAGGATCCCGCCTTCGGCGCTGAAGCCCTGGCGCTGCCCTCGGAGGTCTATATCGCCGAGCAGTTGGCCGAGGTCGATCCGGACGCGATACACGCAGTGCGCAATCGCCTGCGCCGCGACCTGGCGCAAGCCCTGCGCAGCGAGTTGCTCGCGACCTACCAGGCGCAGGCCGTGCCCGGCCCCTACAGCCCGGACGCGCAGGCTGCGGGCAAGCGCGCGCTGCGCAATCTCTGCCTGGGCTATCTGATGGAACTCGACGACGCCGGGATCCGCGCGCTCGCCCTGGCCCAGTTCGAGCGCGCCGACAACATGAGCGATGCCATGGCGGCGCTGGCGGCGCTAGCCAATTGCGACTGCGCCGAGCGCGCACCGGCGCTGGATGCGTTCTATGCCAAGTGGCGCCACGAGCCCCTGGTGGTGGACAAATGGCTGGCGGTGCAGGCAGGCTCGCGCCTGCCCGGCACGCTCGCCGAAGTGCGCAAACTCCTCGCGCACCCCGCGTTCGATATACATAATCCGAACAAGGTCTACGCGCTGATCCGCAGCTTCTGCAGCAACCACGTGCACTTTCATGCCCCCGACGGCGGCGGCTATGCCTTCCTCGCAGAGCAGGTGATTGCGATCGACGCCTTCAATCCGCAGGTCGCCGCGCGCATGGCGCGCGCCTTCGACCGCTGGCGCAAGTTCGATGCCGGGCGCAGGCAGCATGCCAGCGCTGCGCTCGAGCGCATCCGCGACGCACAAGGGCTGTCCAAGGATACGGCCGAGATCGTGAGCAAGGCGCTGGCTTAGATTCCTGCTACGCAAACACCTTAGTTGCGCAGCCATTTGAGGTATAACCGACTACTCCGACGCATCGATCTGTGGGAGCGAGCTTGCTCGCGAATGATCGAATTCGCGAGCAAGCTCGCTCCTACGGCGACAAGCCAAACAGGCTTCGAAACCAAACTGCCATCGTACTAAGCGATCTGCGCAGCCTTCTTCTGCACCCGCTGATCGAAGCGCTCCAGCGTCACCACCACGCGCTCGTGGGTGCCGTCCCCGATCAGTTCGACGGCGTCGGCCGCGGATACTCGAAAAGTCAGCAGACGCCCGTCGA
>JAENXP010000429.1 GCA_016649475.1 Burkholderiales bacterium
CCCCTGCTGACCTTCATTGCGCACGCGGTACTGATACTGGGCGGACTCGTAGTCGCGTTTCCGCTCTACGTCGCCTTTGTCGCCTCGACGCTGCACTATGAGCAGATCGTGGCGGTGCCCATGCCGCTGATCCCCGGCGACCAGCTGTTGGAGAACTACGGACAGGTACTGCTGCACGGCTCGACCAAGGGTTCGGGAGCCGCGGTCTCGCGCATGCTGTTCAACAGCATGGTGATGGCGCTGGTGATCCCGATCGGCAAGATCGCGATCTCGATCATCTCGTCCTTCGCCATCGTCTATTTCCGCTTTCCGCTGCGCAATTTCTTTTTCTGGATGATTTTCGTCACGCTGATGCTGCCGGTCGAGGTGCGCATCATTCCGACCTTCAAGGTAATCGCCGATCTGGGGATGCTCAACACCTACGCCGGGCTGACGCTGCCGCTGATCGCCTCGGCGACCGCGACCTTCCTGTTCCGGCAGTTCTTCATGACCGTGCCCGACGAGCTGACGGAGGCGGCGCGCATCGACGGTGCCGGCCCGATGCGTTTTTTCTGGGACATACTGCTGCCGCTGTCGAAGACCAGCATAGCCGCGCTGTTCGTAATCCAGTTCATCTACGGTTGGAACCAGTACCTGTGGCCGCTCTTGATCACCAGCGAGGAATCGATGTACACGACGGTGATCGGCATCAGCCGCATGATCGTCGGCGGCGACGCGGCGACCGAGTGGCACCTGGTGATGGCGACCGCAATGCTCGCGATGATTCCGCCGGCGCTGGTGGTGGTGCTGATGCAGAAGTGGTTCGTGAAAGGCCTCGTGGAGACTGAAAAATAATGGCCGCGCTATCTATCAGGGATGTATGCAAGAGCTACACGCCGGAACTGCAGGTGATCCACAACGTATCCATGGAGGTCAAGGACGGTGAATTCATCGTCATCCTCGGCCCCTCGGGCTGCGGCAAATCGACGCTGCTGCGCATGGTGGCCGGGCTGGAGACGATCACCTCGGGCGAGATCGCCATCGGCGGCCGCGTAGTCAACAAGCTCGAGCCCAAGGACCGCGACATCGCGATGGTGTTCCAGAACTACGCGCTCTATCCGCACATGAGCGTGTACGACAACATGGCCTATGGACTTCGCATCAAGGGCCTGTCGAAGGAAGAGATTTCCGTAAGAGTGAAAAAAGCGGCCGACATACTGGAGCTGGGCGATTTTCTGAAACGCAAGCCGCGCGCGCTCTCGGGCGGCCAGCGCCAGCGCGTCGCGATGGGCCGCGCCATCGTGCGCGAGCCGCAGGTGTTCCTGTTCGACGAGCCGCTGTCGAACCTGGACGCCAAGCTGCGCGTGCAGATGCGCGGCGAACTGCAGGCCCTGCACCGGCGCCTGGGCACCACCAGCCTGTTCGTCACCCACGACCAGGTGGAGGCGATGACCCTGGCACAGCGCATGATCGTGATGAACGCCGGCCGCGCCGAGCAGATCGGTGCGCCGCTCGAGGTCTACGCCAAGCCGGCGACGACCTTCGTCGCCGGTTTCATCGGTTCGCCGCCGATGAACCTGATCCCCAAAGACGGCAAGCTGCTCGGCATCCGCCCGGAGCACCTGGAACCCTGTGCCGCGTCCGATGCCCTGCTGACGATCGATGTAGACCTGATCGAACCGCTGGGCGCCGACACCATCGTCTATGGCCACATCGGCGATGGCGAAAGCGTGCGCGTGGCGGCGCGGCTGCCGGCCCATGCGCTGACGCAGGAGGGCAAGCTCGCGCTGCGCTACGACACGGCCAACGTGCACTGGTACGACCCGCAGAGCGGCCGCCGCATCGATACGTAGCAATTCCGCGCACGGGCGCCGGACGCATGCGGGAAAATCACCTCAGCTCACGCACGTCGATCCTGAAGACCAGCGGAAAGAAGGTCGACCAGTGCAGTCAGCGCCGGGAACCCGCCTCTACGACGGACCACAGCCCGCCGCGAAATGGAGGCGCAGGTCAGGCGGCTGCCGACTCGACTTTCGCCAGTTCGCCCTGCGTTCCGAATACCCAGGGCACAGGCTCGCTCAGGATTTCGAAACGCTCCGGCTGGCTGCGCACTTCGGCGAGCAGCGGCGCGGAGACGCGGATGCGCTGCAGCTCGAGCGTGTTGCGAATGTGCACGACGCGGGCGTCGGCCGGCTTCACGCGCAGGATCGTTTTCACCGCGAGTTGCACCGCCTCGCGGTCGGTATTCATGATCACCGGAATGGCAACGCTGTCGAGGAAGGTGGAGGTGATCGCGTTGGCATAGGTCGGGCCGACGTCGATCGCGCGGTAAAGGCGCATGGTAATGATGTCGGCCGAGCCGACCCCCGTGGCATTGCCGTGGGTGCGTTCGGTCAGGCTGAGCACCGCGATCTTCTTGATGACCGGCCCGCCGGGCCAGTCGACAAAACGTTTGTTGCGCCCGGTGACGTTGGGGTCGAAGCCGGTGCCGCTGATCTCCTTGCCCATTTCGTCGATTACCAGCACGTCGATTTCATCGAAAAAAAGCCGCGCCATTTTGTCCTTGGCCATGACGAGCAGCTCCGGCTCGCGCTCGAGCAGGCGCGCTGCGGTGATGCATTCGAGGAGCGCGGTATCCTCGTGGGCGTTCTCCACCGCGGCGACGCCGAACAGGAACGGCAGGCGCCCCATTACCACGCGCGCCGCCTCGGGCAACACCTGGGGAAACCGGTCCATGCCATGCGTGTGCAGTTGCGCCGCGCCCGTGATCTTGCCCATGCCCACCGTCAGCATCTTGGTGATGCCGCTTTCGATCGCGCCGCGAAAAGTCGTGTGCGGCTTGATCCGGTTGACGAGCACAATGCCGTCGGCGGCGGCGGCGATGGCGTCCGCATAGACGGGTGTACCATCGGCCATGCGCCCGGCCTCGATCGTGTCCATGGAGGCGCGTATCGGCGCGCCGACATAGTCCTCGGTGATGCCCGCGCCTTCGAGCACGCGGCGTTGCCCTTCCGCGGTGGCGGCGCCGTGGCTCCCCATCGCGGGGAAAACGAAAGGATCGCCGCCCAGTGCTTTGATCTGCGCAATCACGGCGCGCACAATGTGCGCATAATTGGCCACCCCGCGGCTGCCGCATCCGACGGCGATGCGTGCTCCGCTCCTGATGCTCGAGCGTATCTCCGGGCGCTCGAACTCGCGCGCCACGGCCGCCGCAATGTCATCGACCCGGGTAGTGGCGAACTTCTGCCGCACACTGGCCATCGGCGGCAGCGCGATGTCGAGTCCGCCCGCGATGTTGACCTCGATTCTGTCTTCGATCATGTTGCGTTCCTTGTTGGCAGCAGTTCCGGCGTTGAGATGCGGGAATCAATCGGCCGGCATGGTGATGGGGCCGTTCGATGCGGTTTGCGCACGCAATTGCGGCGCTTACAGAACTTTTCCCGGATTCATGATGCCCTGCGGATCCAGG
>JAENXP010000237.1 GCA_016649475.1 Burkholderiales bacterium
CGGGCCGCGGCGGCGGCGATATCGGCGTGGCCGACGAGCAATGTGGAATCAGCGGTTTCGGCTTTCATGTCGGCTCTCTTCAGGGTGGCGCAACTCTAACGTATGGTAAGGGTCAGGCGCGAGTCGCCGCGCAACAGGAGGATGCGCATTGGTTTGTCCGCCTTGGTCAATGCGGCAAGTAACTCCTCTGCCGAGCGCACCCTGCGGCGGTTGACGGCGTAGAGCACGTCGCCCGGGCGCAAGCCCGTCTTCGCCCCCGGGGATTTGGCTTCGATGCGCGTGACGATGGCGCCTTCCACTTCGCCGTATGCGGGCATGCCTGGTTCGATGTCGGACACGCGCACGCCGGCGAGCTGCGGCACCGCCTCGCCCGGAATTTCGGTCATCGCATGGAGTTCCCCGATGCGCAAGCGCAGCTTGAGCGGGCGCGCGCCCCGCTGCACGCGCAGATCGACCACTTCGCCGATGGGGATCAAGCCCATGCGATTGCGCAAATCGGCCGAACCGCGCACCGGTTTGCCGTTGACTTCGGTCACGATATCGCGCGGTTTCAGGCCGGCCTGGTCCGCGGGTGAATCCGGTTCGACCTTGATCACCACGGCGCCCTCGGCCGATTTCGCAGCCAGCGATTGCGCCAGCTCGTGCGTCATGTCCTGGGTGACCACGCCGACGCGTCCGCGGCGCACTTCGCCGAAGCGGATGATCTGCGCCATCACGCTGCGCACCATGTTCGAGGGCACGGCGAAGCCTATGCCGACGCTGCTCCCGGAAGGGCCGAGGATGGCGGTATTGATGCCGACCAGTTCGCCCGCGAGGTTCACCAGAGCCCCGCCCGAGTTGCCCGGGTTGATCGAGGCGTCGGTCTGGATGAAATCCTCGTAGCCTTCTATGCCCAGGCCGGTGCGTCCCAGCGCGCTGACAATGCCGGAGGTGACCGTCTGGCCGATGCCGAAGGGATTGCCGATGGCGACGACGAAATCGCCTACGTTCATGGTGTCGGAATCGCCGAATTTAAGCTCGACCAGATCGCGCGCGTCGATTTTGAGCACGGCGATGTCGGTACCCGGGTCGGTGCCGACCAGCTCTGCCTTGAGCGTGCGCCTGTCCTTGAGCGTCACCACCACTTCCTGCGCATTGTCGATCACGTGATTGTTGGTGAGCACATAGCCGCGCGCGCGGTCGACTATCACCCCGGAGCCGGCGCTTTGCTCAGCGCGCGACGGGCGGTCCGGAATATTGAAAAAGCGCCGGAACAGGGGGTCGCGAAACAGCGGGTTGTCCTCCATCGGCGCGCGCGAGACCACCGAAATATTGACCACGGCCGGTGTCACCTGCGCCAGCATCGGCGCAAGCGTGGGCGCGCCCCTTACATCGAGCGGCAATGCCGCCCGGGCGTCCAGCGCCGCTAGCAGCATCAGCACGGCGACGGCAGCGCGCAGGTGCATCGACTTACTCTCCGTAAAAATCAGTTCGAATTTGTTGCTGACAGTATAAGCGGTGCCGGGCGGGTCGTGCACTCGGGGAAGAAAGCTGATGTATATTGCCGCGGTCTGCTTCGACACCGCTTAGGGAGAAAACCATGTCCGATCTGCTGCGCCGCCTCCGCGCGCTGCCCATATTGCTTTTGCTGGCGGCCTGCGCCGCGATCCGGCCAGCGGCGGATTCAGCCCCGCCCATAGTCTTCGTGCACGGAAACGGCGACACCGCGGCGCTGTGGCACACCACTCAGTGGCGGTTCGAGTCCAATGGTTATGAGCGCAAGCTGCTGCATGCCGTCGATCTTTCGTATCCGCTGGCGCGCAGCGTGGACACCAAGGCAGAGCTGTTTCGATCCTCCACGGCGGAACAGATGGCGGAACTCGCGCGCGAAGTGGCGCAAGTGCGCAAGCGCACCGGCCGCGAGAAGGTGGTGCTCGTCGGCAGTTCGCGCGGCGGCAACGCGATACGCAACTACCTCAAGAACGGCGGCGGCGCAGCCTATGTGTCGCACGCCATCCTCGGCGGCACGCCCAACCATGGCGTATTCGACTGGGAGGAAACCCGCGGCAGCGAATTCAACGGCAAGGGCGCGTTCCTGACGCAGCTCAATGCGGGACCCGACGAGGTGGTCGCCGGCGTGCGCTTCATGACCATACGCAGCGACAACAACGACAAGTACGCGCAACCGGACGGCGCGTTTCTCGGCAAGCCCGGCAGGGCCACCGGCGTTGGCTACGATGGCCCCGAACTCAAGGGCGCGGAAAACGTGGTGATTCCGAAAATCGACCACCGCGAGACCGCGTTCAGCGCCCTCGCGTTTGCCCAGATGTATCGCTTTGTCACCGGCCATCCGCCGGCGCGCACGGACATAGTGCCCGAGGCCGAGGCGGTGCTGAACGGCAAGGTGAACGTCATGCAGGGCAGCGTACCCACCAATCTGCCCACGACCGGTGCCAGAGTGGAGATTTTTGAAGTTTCGGCTGCGACCGGCGCACGCGTAGGGGCGGCCGTGCATACCAGAATCACGACCGCCGACGGCCTATGGGGTCCGTTCAGGGCGAAGCCGGACGCTTACTATGAATTCGTCGTTCAGGCGCCGGGCCATGTGCTTACCCACATCTACCGCTCGCCGTTTCCGCGCTCCAGCGATATCGTGCACTTGCGGCCGGGCGACTTTGCCAAAGGCGACGCGAATGCCGGCAGCGTGGTTGTGATGAGCCGGCCGCGAGGCTATTTCGGCCATGGCCGCGACACGTTTCTGCTCGACGGCAAGGTGCCGCCCGGGATCAACAAAGGCGTACCCGGCGGCTCAACCGGCAAAATTCTTCTGCCCGAAGGGCCGCTACGTCCGGTAGTTGCTCGCTTCAACGATGAAACAATAACTGTGCAGAACTGGCCGGCGAAGGACAAACATCTGGTTATCGCCGAGTTCCACTATTGACTACGGTGCGTGGCCGGGACTGCGTGCCCTACAAGTCGGCCGGGGTATCTATGTCGCGGCAGACGCCCGGATCATTCACTTTGATCAGCTTGACCAGGCTGGCATTCTCTTTGAGCAGCGCGCGCGCGCCTTCGTCGCCCTGCAAGGCTTCGAGTTGCGCGCGAAAGCGCGCCGACAGGCCCACGGGATGGCCGCGCTTGCCGCGGTAGGCAGGTGCAACGATAGGCGTGCCAGCCACGAGTGCAGCGGCGATACTGCCGATGGTCTCTGGCCGGATGTAGGGCATGTCGGCCAGGGCGATCACCCAGCCGGCGACCGCGCCCGAGCTGCGCACCGCCGTCGCCAGGCTCACGCCCATGCCGTCGTCGGCCTTGGCACACAGAATCACCGTCGCGCCACCTTCACTCAGCAGGTTTTGCAGCTTGGCCGTGCCCGGACGCACCACGGCGATGACGTGCGGAATGGCAATGCGCAGATTTGCGAGTGCGGCCGATGCGACTGTGGCTTGCCCGGCCAGTGGATGCAGGAGCTTGTCCGAACCGAAGCGCTTGGACGCCCCGGCGGCCAGCAGAATGCCGCAGATGTTTGCAGTCATGGCTTAGTCGCCCGAGACTACGCCCGCTCGTGCTTAGTGCGCAGCCAGCGCGATAGAAGCGCAGTAATACTGCAAGCCCCGGCTCAATTCTGCGACACGTGGCACGCGGTTTCGACCCCGGCCTTGGGCGGCTCGAGGGTATGCGGAACTTGCACGCCGCGGCGCACGGCCGTCATCTCGGCCAGAATCGCCACCGCGATCTCGGGGGGAGTACGGCTGCCGATCCTGAGGCCGACCGGGCCGTGCAGGCGCGCGATCTCGCCCGCCGAGAGGTCGAAATCGGCCAGACGCTTCCTGCGCTTGTCGTTGTTGGCTTTCGATCCGAGCGCGCCGACGTAAAAGGCGGGGGACTTGAGCGCCTCCAGCAGCGCGATATCGTCGAGCTTGGGATCGTGGGTGAGGGCGACGACCGCGCTGTGCGCATCCAGATTCAGCGCCTGCACCACGTCATCGGGATAGCGGCGATCGATGCGCATGTCCGCGAGATCCCAGGCGTCGGCATATTCTTCGCGCGGATCGCACACCGTTACCTGGTAGTCCAGGGCCTGCGCCATCTGCGCCAGGTAACGCGACAACTGGGCGGCGCCTATGATCAGCAGGCGCCAGCGCGGGCCGTGTACGGTTTTCAGCACCTTGGTGTTAAATTCGAGCGCGTCCGACCAGCGCCCGCGCTCCAGGCGCGAGATGCCGGTCTCGAGGTCGAGAAAGCGCGCTACCAGTTCGTGGCGTTCGATGATGCGCAGCAACTCGTCCAGGCCGGAGCTGGCCTTGACCGGCTCGAGCACCAGTTGCAGCGTGCCGCCGCAGGGCAGGCGGAAGCGGTCTGCCTGTTCCTTGCTCACGCCGTAGGTGACGACCTCGGGTTTGTCGCCGGCGAGCTGCTGCTTTTGTACGCGCTCGATCAGGTCGTCCTCGACGCAACCGCCCGACACCGAGCCCGACACCTGGCCGTCATCGCGGATCGCGAGCATCGCACCCAGCGGGCGCGGCGCCGAACCCCAGGTCTTGACCACGGTGGCCAGAACTACCGCGTGGCCTGCCTTGAACCAGCGCGTCGCGCTGCGCAATACTTCGAGATCAACACTGTCCATTGCACACCTCTGCCGATTTTGACTGTGATTGCCGGGGCAGGAATCGATGCCGCCATCCTGGTAAGGTCAGTAAGGTCATCAACGAAAGAACGCCCCGTGCGTAAGGCGTTCAAGGTTATTCCTCGTTCCGGCACCGGTCAAGCAGGCACTTCTTCAGCGTACACTTCAGCCGATTGCGGTTGATTCAAGGCATCGCATGGTCTAGGATTTCGACCCTGCGCTGGCAGTATGCTTAGGCTTGGGAGGGTTACATGAAGATATCGATGAGGGTGAACGGCGAGCCGGTCAGCGCCGACGTGGAGTCGCGCACCCTGCTGGTCACTTTTATCCGCGAGAACCTGCGCCTTACCGGCACCCATGTGGGCTGCGATACCAGCCAGTGCGGTGCCTGTACCGTCCACATGAACGGGCTGGCGGTCAAAAGCTGCAACGTCCTGGCGATCCAGGCCGAGGGCGCCGAAATCCTCACCATCGAAGGTGTGGCCGGGGCCGACGGCACGCTGCATCCGATGCAGGAGGCGTTTCGCGAGCACCACGGACTGCAATGCGGTTTTTGCACCC
>JAENXP010000844.1 GCA_016649475.1 Burkholderiales bacterium
CTGCTGCCGCTACGTGTCCGGGCTTTTGTCGATTACCTGAAGAACAGCTACGCCAACCCGGCGTATTGGCGCCAGGTTCATTGAGTCTGCAACCCGTGTCGGCGGACAGTTATTCTTCTCTAGTCTCGCCAGCGCGCAGAAACGAGAAAGCGGCCCTCGGGCCGCCTTCTCTTTCAGGGGAGGCAAGCGCGAGCCGCCTCCACACGTGAAACCTTTGACTAGCTGAGATGTTTGCCGATCAGCTTGGTCATCTCGAACATCGAGACCTGCGAAGCGCCGAAGACTTCCTTGAGCTTGGCGTCGGCATTGATCATGCGTTTGTTCTTCGGGTCCTGCAGATTGTTCTTCTTGATGTATTCCCACATCTTCTTGACCACTTCGGTCCGGGGAACGGATCCGGGACCGATCACGGCGGCCAGCGCGGCGCTAGGCTTCAGCGGCTTCATGAAGGCCGCGTTCGGTTTGCGGGCAGTCTTCGCGGCCGGCTTGGCGACACCCTTCGCAGTAACCATGGACTCTATCTCCTTTGAGGTTTGTTTGACGTCCCGCCTACCTGCACAACGGGCACAGGGGCAAGGATGCAACGAATCCGCGCCGACGACAACCAAAAACTTTCTCTCGGCACGACTGAAAGCGGCAGCTACTCGACCGGTACGGGGAAAATCTGCTCCGCAGATCCGCCCGGTAATGCCAGGTACGCCATCTGCCAGTGTAAACCAGCCGTCGCCGTCGCGACAATTGGCCGGGTAGCGCCGCGCAAAAGCCCCGCAGCTTCAAGGGTTTGGCTCCCCGATTTGCCTCCCGCGGCGCATTACCGGATCATTCCGGAACAATCAGACGGTAACGCCGCAACGAGCGAGGGGACAGCATGTACGAAGAACTGGGACTTTATATCGACGGTGAATTCATCCGGGGCGGTGGACGCCGCGAGCAGGATGTCCTTAACCCGGCCAATGACGAGGTGCTGGGCAGACTGCCGCACGCGAGCACCGAGGATCTTGATCGCGCGCTTGCTGCCGCGCAGCGGGCCTTCGAATCATGGCGGCGTACTTCGCCGATGGAGCGCTCGGCGATCCTGCGCAAGGTCGCGGAACTCGCGCGCGAGCGCGCCGACGCGATCGGTCGCAATATCACCCTGGACCAGGGCAAGCCACTGGCCGAGGCGGTCGGCGAAGTAACCGGCTGCGCCGAACACGCCGAGTGGCACGCTGAGGAATGCCGCCGCATCTACGGCCGGGTGATTCCTGCCCGCGTCGAAGGCGTGCGCCAACTGGTGGTGCGCGAGCCGATCGGGGTGTGCGCTGCGTTCACGCCGTGGAACTTCCCGTTCAATCAGGCCATTCGCAAGATCGTCGCGGCGCTCGGCGCCGGCTGCACCATCATCGTCAAGGGCCCCGAGGATGCGCCCAGTGCGGTCGTGGCGCTCGCCCGGCTGTTCCATGATGCCGGCCTCCCCGCCGGCTGCCTGAACGTCGTCTGGGGCGTTCCCCACGAGGTCTCGGACTACCTGATCCGCTCGCCGATTGTGCGCAAGATCTCGTTTACCGGATCAGTC
>JAENXP010000077.1 GCA_016649475.1 Burkholderiales bacterium
GTCGGCACGGCGGTGGTCGAATGCGCTTATTTCGTCGACGGCTATACCTGGGGGCCGGTGAAACTGGCGGATCTCAGGATCGCCGACGAGCGCGCAAATTCACTGCCGATACAGGTGATCGGAGATCCGGACTTTCCCAATGTCCCGTCCAGATGCTCCTCCTCCGGTCCGTCGAAGAACAGCGTGCAGGAGCTGCGCGCCAACGGAATACTGGGGATGGGCGTATTCCGGCAGGACTGCGGCAGCGCCTGCGCGCAGCCTAACGATCGCGGCATGTATTACGTTTGCACGTCCTCGGTTTGCCAGCAGGCGCCGCTCGCGCTGGCGCAGCAAGTGCAGAACCCGGTGACCAAGTTTCCGCGCGACAACAACGGCGTGATCATCCGCCTGCCCTCGGTGCCGGCGGCAGGCGCCGAGCGCGTCGACGGTACGCTGGTGTTCGGCATCGGCACCCAGTCGAACAACGGCCTGGGAACGGCGACCGTGATCGGTGTCGATCCGGCCAACGGAAATTTCACCACGCGCTACAACGGCAACGCCTTGAGCGCCAGCTTTCTCGACAGCGGTTCCAACGGACTGTTTTTTTCCGACAGCATCGCGGTCTGCGCGAGCGCGTCGGCCGCCCCGGGATTCTATTGCCCGCCATCTACCATCAATGCGTCCGCAGTCATCGAGGGCGCAAATGGAGAGAGTGCGACCATCGCGTTCAGCGTTGCCAATGCGGCGGCGCTGCTGACGAACAATCCGGGCTTTACCGCATTTCCAAATCTGGGCGCGCCCTTCGTCACCAATAGTTTCGACTGGGGGCTGCCGTTTTTCTACGGGCGCAGCGTGTACACGGCGATCGAGGGAGCGACCACGCCGGCAGGTGCCGGACCCTATGTGGCTTTCTAGCGCGCAGAGGTGCGATGTCGGTGTGTCGGCGCGCGCATGCGCATAGACCCCGCCGAACTGGCATTTGACGCCGAAGGAACCCCGTACTCGCCTGCTTACGGCGACGTCTACCACAGCGCGGATTCGGGTCCGGGCCAGGCGCAGCACGTGTTTGTCGCCGGTAACGATTTGCCGCGCAGATGGGCGCACGCGCGCGTTTTTACCATAGTCGAAACCGGGTTCGGGCTGGGGCTCAATTTCCTCGCCACCTGGCAGCAATGGCGCGCCGACCCCGCGCGCTGCGAACGCCTGCATTTTGTTTCGATCGAAAAGCATCCGTTCGAACGCGGTGCGCTGGCCGCGCTGCATCGGCGCTACGTCGAATTCGCGCCGCTCGCGCGCCAGTTGCAGGACGCGTGGCCGCCGCTGGTCGCCGGCATGCACCGCCTGCATTTCGAAGACGAGCGCCTGACGCTGACGCTGGCGTTCGCCGACGTGGCGGAAATTGCGCCGCGGCTGCGCCTTTCGGCCGACGCCATTTATCTGGACGGCTTCGCGCCCCGGCTCAATCAGGAAATGTGGTCTGCGCGGCTGCTGCGGCAACTCGCGCGGCTGGCCCGTCCCGGCGCCACCGTCGCGACCTACTCCAGCGCGGCCGCGGTGCGCCAGGCGCTGGAAGCAGCGGGATTCGCAGTCGAAAAATGTCCCGGCTTCGGGCGCAAGCGCGAAATGCTGCGCGGCAGCTACACGCCGCGTCGGCCGCAGGCAGCAGTGGGCGGGCGCGGCGACCGGCATGCCATCGTGATCGGCGCCGGCATTGCCGGCGCAGCCGCAAGCGAGCGTCTGGCGCAGCGCGGCTGGCGCATCGAACTGATCGAAAGCCGCGCCATGCCGGCCGCGCAGCCGCCAGCCAGGTACGCCGGTGCATTTCACCCGCATGTTTCGCGCGACGACTGCTTCCTGTCGCGTGCCTCGCGCAATGGTTTTCTCTATGCCCTGAGGCGTTGGCTGGCGCTGGAACAGTCCGGTGGGGCGCTGGGCTGGGCGCGCTGCGGCGTGCTGCAACTTTGCGGCGATTCAGCCATGGAAAGGCGCATGATCGAGGCGATAGCGGCGCAGGGTTTCCCGGCCGACTTCGCCCGCTTCCTCGATCGCAGCGAGGCCGAAGTGCATGCCGGATGCGCCCTGCGCAGCGGCGGCTGGTGGTTTCCCGGGGGTGGATGGATGCGTCCTGCGAGCCTCATCGCCGCGCAACTCGCGGCGGCCGGCACGGCGCTGAGCGTACATTTCGGCACCAGGGTGGAAACCCTGTCGCATTGCGACGGGCTGTGGCAGGCGCTGGCCGCCGACGGCAAGCTCATTGCCGCCGCCCCGGTGCTGGTGCTAGCCAATTCGAACGATATGGCGCGGCTTGCACCGGTGGCGCAGCCGCTGCAGCAGACCCGCGGGCAGGTCAGCTACGTGCCCGCCGAAAACCTGAGCGCCCCGCGCATTGTGCTGACCGGTTCAGGCTATGTGCTGCCGGAGATCGACGGAGTGCTCGTGACCGGCAGCACCTACGACCGCGACGACGCCGATCCCGAGCCGCAGCTGCGAGGCCACGAGTCCAATCTGCTGCGCCTGGCACAGCTGCTGCCGCAGGCGCGCGTGGCGGCCGACGCCGCGGTGCTCGAGGGCGCGGTGGGCTTTCGTTGTGCGGCGCCGGACCACCTGCCGCTGGTCGGTGCGATGCCGGACGTAAGCGCCGCCCGTGCGCACAAGGGCGCTCTGTCCGGCGCTCAGTTGAAAGATCTGCCGCGATGCCCCGGACTCTACTGTGCCTCGGGCTACGCATCCCGCGGCCTGGTGTGGGCGGCGCTGGCGGGCGAGTTGCTGGCAAGCCTGATCGAGGACGAACCCCTGCCGCTGGAGGCTAGCCTGGCCGACGCGATGGATCCCGGGCGCTTCGTGCTGAAGCAGGCACGCCGCGGAAAACTGTGAGTTCCTGCCGGTATGTCGCTGCGGCTATCTTCCCATCGAGCTGTATCTCCGACGCTGCGTCCGATTCGCACAGCCCGAAAGCAGGCGCCGAATAACCGTAATGTCCATGCTGCGGGAATGAGTTTGCGGCCCTTCACGATTGCGCTAGCATGTCCAACCCGACCCTGACGGGCGGAACAACCGGTCTGAAAAAGCCTGTCATCGCGGACTCCGCAATTTCAACGAAGGAGGGACCATGGCAAACGTTAACACCGATCAGTATCTGCAAAACAACAAGCAATATGCGGAAGGGAAGGCGGTACACAAGCCCGCTTACCCCGGAAAACAGCCGATCAACCCGGCCAAGCATGTGGCGGTCGTGGCCTGCATGGACGCGCGCCTCGACGTGGAGGACCTGCTCGGACTGCAGACCGGCGATGCACACATCATCCGCAACGCCGGGGGCGTGGTGACCGACGATGCGATCCGCTGCCTCGTCATTTCACACCATCTGCTCAACACCAATGAGATCATTCTGATTCACCATACCCGCTGCGGCATGCTTGCCTTCACCGACGACTTGCTCAAAGCGGGACTGGAGGGCGACCCGGCGGCGGAGAAGCTGCTGGGGCAGGCGACCTCGCGTGCCTTCATGAGTTGCAAGAAGTGCGCGTCGACGCCGTCGCAGTTTCACGCATTTCGCGGCCAGATCGAACCGCTCGACGCTGCGCGCAGCGACAAGCAGACCGAACGCCTCGAATGGGACGTGCGGCGCGGGATGTCGATGATCATGAATCACCCATGGCTTCCGACCAGCGGGCCCGACGCGATTACGGTGCGTGGTTTCATCTACGACGTGGACACCGGGAAGCTGGAGGAAGTGAAATATCCGGGGCCGATGGGAACATTCGGCTGACGCCGCGCATCCCTCCACATCCGTACCGCCGTACCGGGCGCCCCGCATTGCGGCGCGGGGCGCTCGAACCGCTTTATTGTCGCATTGAGTCGCCGAATTTCACCCCATACCAGGTGCCCTCTTGGCTTGTAGGGAGGGGTTGCGCGGAGCGATTTGTTCGCCCGATCCCGGTACTTGCGCCGTTTTTTTGACGACTCTTGTAAGATAGAATGAATAGACGTGATAGGGTACCCGCGATGCTTGCGCTCGGCGCATCTTGCGTTCCGGGCCAGGCCAGGTCTTGCAGTGCAAGTTTGTCCGGCTAGAACCCTTGAACGTTCTGTATGGTCTCCAAAGAGCCTCCGATGATAAATGGTGAAGATGTCTATTTTCTGACGTATCTTGGTCAGCGTGAGCTTGCCGAGGCCGGTACGTCACTGTCGCATTCGGAACTCGAGTTGCTGGTGTTGATCGACGGCAAAGCGACGGTGAGCCAGTTGCAGGCGAGCGCGGCGAATAGCGCGCCCGGCGCCGTGATCGAAGTGCTGGATAAGCTGCTGCGCTCCGAGCACATTGCATTGCAGGAATTCGATCTGGGAGACTTCTTCGGCGCCAGCGTGCCGCGCGAGTCGGCGGGGGAAATGCCGAGCGATAGCGCGATCGCGAGCGGCGTATCCGGCTTGCAGCAGGATGGCTACACCGTGCGCATCGCACGCCGTCCGCAGACCGAACCCAAGCTGGCACAGGACAAAAAGTTCAAGGTGATGGTAGTCGAAGACGACCAGCATCTCGCGCAGAACATGTTGATGGTGCTTACACATTCTGGATTCGTTGCGCGAGTGGCGGCGAACCGCGAGCAGATCGTTGCCGCGCTTCGACTGCCGCCGTTGCCGGATCTGGTGCTCCTCGACGCGAAACTGCCGGATACCGACGGATTCAGCGTCCTTGCCAGAATGCGCCAGCACCCGTTGCTAAAGGAGGTTCCCGTCATCATGGTCACCGGCTCTGCGACCCGCGAGGCGGTTCTCAAGGGATTGCAGGGCGGGGCCAACGGCTACATCACCAAACCGTTCAAGATCGACGTGCTGATCAAGGCGGTGAAAACGGTACTCGGCATGGAGGCCGGTGACCGGGAAGCTGTCCCCAAACGCACTCCCGGTGCCGCCGAGCCTGCGCGCCCCGCCAAAAATGACGTCCCCGCAGCGACTCCGGCGGCGAAGCCTGTTGCACCAGCTGCGCAGTCTGTTGCGCCAGCCGCGCAGTCGATATCCGAAGGCAGCAGCCGGCTGGCCAAATTCAAGCAGCTTGCCCTGGCCAAGCAGTCGGACGAAAAGAAATCGGATTCGCCGCAGGAGATCATCGCCCTGGTCAGCGGCGCGGTGGAAAAAGCTTATCGCTACCTGAAGGAGTTCACCGAGCAACTTTATCTGGTGAAGCCGGCTTACGCCAAGGAATACTCCATTGTCGGCGTGCCAAAATTCGACGGCCTGGTATGGGAGGGCAGCCGGATCGATTTCCGCACGCGGGAGATTTCGCCGGCATTAAAGGTGTACGAACAGTTTACGCTGCACTATCGCCTATCCGCCGGCAAGCTGCTGCGCGCGTCCCGTGAGAGCCCTGCCGAAGAAAAGCTGATACGGCTGCTGCGCGAAACCAAGATCGAGTTCACCGCTCAGGAAGAGCGCAACGACCGCGGCTCCGTCGTGCGCACGACCTTCGTCATTCCGTGCGAGGTCAAGGCCAGCTTGCATCTGCTGGGCGATTTCGCCACAGGCAAACTGACGTTGAAAATGCGCAACGTCGAACACTTCGGCACGCTGGAGCGCGTTATCTCCCCTGAGGCCATTACCGAAAAATCGCTCGATGAGCTCGCCGGCTATATTATTGGCGAATCGAGCAGCCACGGCCTGACGCTCCTTAAAAGCACCTGAGCCGCGTCTGCCTGGCGGTCGGTCGGCGCGATTGCACCGGCCTTGGCTCGACAGCAATCGGTGTATTCTCTTTTTTCCGCCATGCCCAGGTACCTCAGCAAGGAGTAGATATGCAACTCAAGGACAAGGTAGCGATCATCACCGGCGCCGCATCCGGTTTCGGTGAAGCCATTGCGAAGCGTTTTGCCGCCGAAGGCGCCCAGGTGGTCGTCGACGACATCAATGCCGCCGGCGGCGAGCGCGTCGCCGAGGAAATCAGGAAGGCGGGCGGTGCGGCGCAGTTCGTGCAAGCGGACGTGACGAGCAGCCGCGACTGGGCGGCATTGGTCGCGACGACTCAAGCCAGACTCGGCCGTCTCGATATCGTCGTCAATAACGCCGGCTGGACCCACCGCAACAAGCCGTTCATGGACGTGAGCGAGGAAGAATTCGACCATGTCTATGCCACCAATGTAAAAAGTATCTATCTCTCGGCGCTGCACGCCTTGCCCGTGTTCAGGGCGCAAGGCGGGGGTTGCTTCGTCAACATCGCCTCGACCGCGGGTGTGCGCCCGCGTCCCGGCCTCACGGTCTACAACAGCAGCAAGGGCGCGGTGATCCTGCTGAGCAAATCGATGGCGGCCGAATTCGGCCCGGACCAGGTTCGTGTCAATTGCGTCAATCCGGTGTTCTGTCCGGATACCGGACTTTCCGTCGAATTCGCCGGCGGCCAGAACACGCCGGAAGTGCACGCGAAATTCCGCGCGACCGTGCCCATGGGGCGGCTGTCGAGTGTGCGCGACATTGCCAATGCAGCCTTGTTTCTCGCCTCGGATGAGGCCGCCTTCGTCAGCGGCACCTGTCTGGAAGTGGACGGCGGGCGCTGCTGCTAATTCTATTTGGAGCAGCCACACCATGGCAGGTATGCATACCGAAGGCGCTGCGGATCAATTCGACTACGTCATCGTCGGCTCAGGTGCTGCGGGCGCCATCCTGGCAAATCGTCTGACGGAAGACGGATCGGCCACGGTATGCCTGCTGGAAGCCGGGCCGGCCGACTGGCATCCCTATCTGCACATTCCGGCGGGTTTCATTAAAGCGGTGTTCAACCCCGCTTTTGCCTGGCAGTTCAACTCGGAGCCGAGCGAATTGACCAAGGGGCGACGTATTCCACTGCCCCAGGGGCGTGTTCTTGGCGGCTCCACCTCGATCAATGGCCTGATCTACAACCGCGGCCAGCGCGACGATTACGATCATTGGGCGGCGCTGGGAAATCGCGGCTGGAGCTATGCCGAAATCCTGCCGTATTTCAAGAAAACGGAACGACGGGCGGGCGGCGACGCCGCATTTCGCGGCCGCACCGGGGAGCTGCCGGTCAGCGACATCGAATGGAAGCACCCGATCATGGACGCTTTTGTCGCCGGCGCGGTAGGCATGGGTATTGCGCGCAACGCCGACTACAACGGCGAAGCGCAGGAGGGCGTCGGATTTTTTCAGCGCACCATTCATGGCCGCTGGCGCATGAGCACCGCCGGGACATTCCTGCGGCCCGCGAAATCGCGTTCCGGTCTCGAAATCCGGACCAACGCACAGGCGACGGGAATTGTCCTTGACGGCAAGCGCGCGACGGGTGTGCGCTATGCGCGCAAGCGCGAACAGGGAACCACGCGCGAAGTGCGCGCGCGCCGCGAGGTCATTGTCTGCTGCGGCGCATTCAATACACCCAAGCTGCTGCAGCTTTCGGGGATCGGACCAGGCGGCCTGTTGCAGGAATTCGGCATACCCGTAGTTCACGATCTGCCCGGAGTGGGTGAAAACCTGAGCGACCATTTCTCCGTGCGCATAGTCGCGCGCGCCAAAAATATTCGTACGCTGAACGAGATTGCCACGGGCGTCAGCCTGGGCGGGCAGATCGCGCGATGGATGCTCGGCATGCCCAGCGTCCTGGCGCTGAGCCCGTCGCTGGTGTATTTCTTCTGCAAATCCAGGGACGGCTTGCCGGCACCGGATCTGCAGGGCGTGTTTACGCCGGCAAGCTACAAGCAGGGCTATGTAGGCATGCTCGATAACTATCCCGGCATGACTTGCGGCGTTTGGCGGCATCGCCCCGACAGCCGCGGGTACGTGCGCCTGCGCTCGCGCGACGCATTCGAGGATCCCGTGATTCAGCCGAATTATCTGCAGGACCTGCGCGACCAGCAGGGATTGCTGGGCGGCATCCACCTGGCGCGACGTCTTCTGCAGACTCCCGAGCTGGCGCATTTCGTGGATTCGGAGACGCTACCGGGTTCCGCCACGAAGAGCGATGCCGAGTTGCTCGATTTCGCCCGGCAGTACGGCGTCTCTTCATACCAC
>JAENXP010000029.1 GCA_016649475.1 Burkholderiales bacterium
ATCAGGCCGGAGTCGTTGCTTACCACCAGCCTGGCGCAGGCGATGAGGTCAACTGCGCTGGCGAGATCGGTCTTGCCGCATAAGTTTGCACACACTGCGCCGGACTGCGCGCGGATTTCCTCGGCCAGATCCGCGTCCTTGCCGGAACCGATCAGCCAGACGGCGTAGCCGCGCTTCCCCAGTTCGCTAGCGAGCGCGGCGAAATGCTGCGCCGGCCAGCGCTTGGCCGGACCGTATTCCGCCCCGGGGCAGAACGCCGCAATCGGGCGCGAGCGGTCCAGGCTGAGTCGCGCGGTGGTGCGCGCGGTATTGACCGGATCCACCTGCAGCCGCACCGTGGGCAGCGGCAGCGGCAGTTCCGTCCCCGGCTTTTCCGCCAGCTGGGCGTAGCGCTCGGCCATCAGCGGCAGTTTCTTCCGGTCTAGCTTGTGCACCAGGTTCAACAGGCCGTAGCGCGATTCTCCGGCGTAGCCCGCGCGCAGCGGAATGTTGGCGAAAAAGGGGATCAGTGCCGATTTGAAACTGTTGGGAAGGACGATGGCCTGGTCGTATTTTCTCTGCGCCAGTTCGCGTCCCAGCTTCCAGCGCGCGCGCAGCTTGAGCTCGCCGTGCGCGAACGGCGAGGCGATGACTTCTTCGATCTCGGGCATGCGCTCGAGCAGTGGTCCGCACCAGGCCGGCGCGAGCGCGTCCAGGCTGACGTGGCCGAGCTTGTCGTGCAGGCGGCGCAACAGCGGCTGGGCCAGCAGCGCGTCGCCGATCCAGGACGGGGCGACAATAAGTATGCGCGGCATGGGATGGGATCAGGTGAGTGGAGCGCGCGCGTAGTGTTTCCCGCGCGCTGCTCCCCTATCCCGAGGCGGCTCAGTGCCCTTTGGGCGGGGCGCCCTTGTAGACGTAGTGCGTGCCGCAGTAGGGGCAGAGCACTTCGCCCGAATCCACCACGTCAAGGAACACGCGCGGATGCAGGTTCCATACCGGGGTCGAGGGCATGGGGCATTCCAGCGGCAGGTCTTTTTCCGTGACCTCGACCGTGCGTTGTTGTTGCTGCGCAGTGGCGGACATTAGCGTTTCCCCTTTCTTGCCGGCTTGGCAGCGGCAGGTTTGGACTTGCCTGCGGCCGCTTTAGACTTGCCTGCAACCGCTCCAGACTTGCCTTTGGCAACTGGCGCGAGCCAGCCGGCGTGACGCGGGTCGCGGCCGTTGACGACTTCGAAGAATGCCTTTTGCAGCTTGCGCGTGACCGGGCCGCGGCGGCCGGCGCCGATCTTGCGCCCGTCGACTTCGCGTATGGGTGTGACCTCGGCCGCGGTACCGGTGAAAAAGGCCTCGTCGGCGATGTACAGGTCGTCGCGGGTGACGCGGCGCGGTGTGACCGTGTAGCCCAGTTCCGCCGCGAGCGTGATCACGCTGTCGCGCGTGATGCCCATCAGCGCCGAGGTCAACTCCGGCTCGTAGATGCAGCCGTTCTTGACTATGAACAGGTTCTCGCCCGCGCCTTCGGCGACGAAGCCGTCGACATCGAGCAGCAGCCCTTCGTCGTAGCCATGGTCCAGCGCTTCCTGGTTGGCCAGGATGGAGTTGGCGTAGGTGCCGGAATACTTCGCGCGGCACATGGAAACATTGACATGGTGGCGCGCGAAAGACGAGGTCTTGACGCGGATGCCCTTCTCCAGCCCCTCGGCACCGAGATAGGCGCCCCAGGGCCAGGCGGCGATGGCGACGTGCACCGTTGCACCCTTGGGAGACACGCCCATTTTTTCCGAGCCGTAGAACGCGATCGGGCGCAGGTAGCATTCGTGCAGCTTGTTCGCGCGCACCACTTCCTTGTGCGCTTCGACGATGGTCGCCTTGCTGTAGGGGATTTTCATCATGTAGATGTGCGCCGAGTTGTACAGGCGGTCGATGTGCTCCTGCAGGCGGAACACCGCAGTGCCGTCCACGGTGTCGTAGGCGCGTATGCCCTCGAACACCGCCAGCCCGTAGTGCAAGGAGTGGGTGAGCACGTGGGTGGTAGCCGAACGCCAGGGCACCAGCTTGCCGTCGTACCAGATATAACCGTTGCGGTCGGCCATCGACATTTTTACCAACTCCTTCAAAGCAGGGCGGAAAATGTTATTTTATCGGAAAGCTGCTTGTTTGAGCAGCGCATAGCGGCGGAGAACGGGAACTGGTGCTGCAGAAATGCCCAAAGTGCGGTTACGCGCACGAACCCGGTGGTCCGCAGACGCGGCTGGCCTGTCCCGCCTGCGGGCTGATTTTTGCCAAGTACCTGCAGGCGCAGCAGCGCAATTCACCGAGCGGCGCAATTGCCGAAGCCGCTCCGGATCGTCCGGCGCTGCTCGCCCGCTTGCTCTACGTGCCGGACCGGGTCGAGAGCCTCGGCTTCTACGGTCGCTGTGCCGCCTACGCCTTCCTGCTCGTATGGGGATGGCGCTTGTATGCGATGGACCTCGGCGCCGCCGATATCATGAACTCGTTCATGCACCTGATCGTGCTGCCGATCCACGAAGCCGGACATCTGCTGTTCATTCCGTTCGGACACTTCATGAGCGTACTCGGCGGCAGCCTGCTGCAAGTGCTGTTGCCGCTGGTCCTGATGGCTTCGTTCGTGTTCGGCTTCGGCGGCAGCCGGCGCGACAACTTCGCCGCTTCGGTGATGCTGTGGTGGGCTGCGGTTTCGATCATCGACCTCGCGCCCTACATCTGGGACGCCTTCGATCCTAAACTGATACTGCTAGGCGGCAAGACCGGCGCCGAGTCCGATGGCCATGACTGGCAGAACATCCTCGGCGACCTGGGCATGATCAGGAGGGCGCATCTGGTCGCGGGAATCGCGCACACGCTGGGCCTGGTGCTGATGCTCGGCGCCAACACCTGGGGCGCCGCACTGCTGTACCTGCAGTTCCACCGCCGCGACAGCAGCGCCCTCGAGGAGGATGGCTAGGCACGGCTGTTCACGGCTGTTCGGCCGTTGGCACCAAAGGCGATCCGGGGTACGCTGTTCCCGTCCCAATTCAGGCGATCCCATGTTCATTGGCCACTTCGGCGTCGGATTCGGCGCAAAATCACTGGCGCCCAAAGTCTCGCTCGGCACCCTGTTTCTGGGCGCGCAATTCATCGACCTATTGTGGCCCACGCTGTTGTTGCTCGGGATCGAGCGCGTGCGGATCGTCCCCGGCGCGACGGCGGTAACCCCCTTGAGTTTTGACTACTACCCCTATTCGCACAGCCTGCTTGCCGTATGCGGCTGGGCGATGCTGATGGGACTGGGCTATCTCGCGCTGCGGCGCGAACGAATCGGTGCGATGGTTCTAGGATTGCTGGTCCTGAGCCATTGGGGCCTGGACGCCCTGGTCCACCGGCCGGATCTGCCCTTGTACCCCGGCAGCGCCGCGTTGATAGGCCTGGAGGCGTGGTCATCGTCGCCGCTGACACTGGCGATCGAGGTACCGCTGTTTGCGCTGGGCGTCTGGCTTTATACGCGCGCAACATCGCCCAGGGACACTGCCGGGCGCTGGGGCCTGATCGCGCTGGTCGTGTTCCTGCTTTTCATTTATGCGGGCAACCTGCTGGGACCACCGCCGCCGAGCGCCGAGGCCATCGCATGGGTCGGGCAAGCGCAGTGGCTGTTGGTGCTTTGGGGATACTGGGTCGACAAACATCGCCATGCCTCGGCCCCTGACCGGCATTGGGCAACGGAAGCCTAAGTCGACGCGGCGTACCGGCTCGGGGATTTATCCGCTCGAGCGCCAACTTCGGCAACCGGCGCGGCGTCGACTTTTGCATCGCGCCCGCGCCGGTGCGCTCACGCCCGGGCGCCTGAGGGCAATACTGCCGGGCGTGCCTACTTCTTGAGCGCGCCCTTTTTCGGATTCAGATTGATCAGGCGGCCGCTCTCGGCGCCCGCCGCTTCGTCGATGACGGCGTTGATCAGCGCCGGCTTGCCCGCAGCGATCGCTTCGGTCAGCGCCTTGGTCATTTGCGCCGGCGTGGTGACGTTGTAGCCGGTGCCGCCGAACGCTTCCATCATCTTGTCGTAGCGCGCTCCCTTGACGAAAGCGGTGACCGCGACATCGTTCTTTACCTTGGGATTCAGGTTGGGGTCGCAGCCTTTGTAGACGCCGTTGTTGTTGAAGATCACGGTGATGATGGGCAACTGGTAGCGGCAGATGGTCTCGACTTCCATGCCGCTGAAACCGAAAGCGCTGTCGCCTTCGATGGCGACGACGGGCAGGCCGCTCACGACCGCGGCGCCGATGGAATAACCCATGCCGATGCCCATGATGCCCCAGGTGCCGGAGTCGAAACGCTTGCGCGGCTGGTACATGTCGACGATGCTGCGGGTGAAATCGAGGGCGTTGGCGCCTTCATTGACCACATTGATGTCCGGACGCGTCTTCAGCACATCGCGGATCGCGCGCAGCGCGCTGTGGTAGTTCATCGGCGAGGGATCCTGCGCCAGGGTTGCCGCCATTTTGGTCAGGTTCTTGTCTTTGCGTTCGGCAATGGCGCGCGTCCACTCGGCGCCGGGCTTGGCGAAGTTCGCATCGATTCCCGCCAGCAGGGCAGACACGCAGGAGCCGATGTCGCCGATCACCGGGGCGGCGATCGCCACATTGCTGTCGATTTCGGTAGGCGCGATGTCTATCTGGACGAATTGCTTCGGCGCCCCCCAGGTCTTGCCCTTGCCGTGCGAAAGCAGCCAGTTCAGGCGTGCGCCGATCAGCACCACCACGTCGGCCTCGGCCAGAACGTAGGAGCGCGCGGCCGAAGCCGACTGCGCGTGGTTGTCGGGCAGCAGCCCCTTGGCCATGGACATGGGCAGATAGGGAATGCCCGTCTTCTCGACGAAGGCACGAATGTCGGCGTCTGCCTGGGCGTAGGCGGCGCCCTTGCCGAGCAGGATGAGCGGACGCTTGGCCCCGCTGATCAGATCGAGCGCGCGCTTGACCGCGTCCGGCGCCGGGATCTGGCGCGGTACCGGATCGACTACGCGCACCATCGATTTCCTGCCACGCTCGGCATCTATGGTCTGGCTGAGCAATTGCGCCGGCAGGTCCAGATAAACGCCGCCGGGACGGCCGGACACGGCCGCGCGTATCGCGCGCGCTATGCCGATGCCGATATCCTCGGCCTTGTTGATGCGGTAGGCCGCCTTGGCGTAGGGCTTTGCCGCGTTCAACTGGTCCATTTCTTCGTAATCGCCCTGCTGCAGGTCGACGATCTCGCGTTCGCTGGAGCCGCTGATCAGGATCATCGGAAAGCAGTTGGTGGTGGCGTTGGCCAATGCCGTCAGGCCGTTCAAAAAGCCCGGCGCCGACACCGTCAGGCAAATTCCCGGTTTCTGGGTCATGTAGCCGGCGATGGCGGCCGCATTTCCGGCGTGCTGTTCATGGCGAAAGCCGATGAAGCGCATGCCTTCAGCCTGGGCGAGGCGGGCCAGGTCGGTGATGGGAATGCCGACCAGACCGAAGATGGTGTCAATGTCGTTGTGTTTCAGGGCATCGATTACCAGATGAAACCCGTCGGTCATGTTCACGGCATCTTCCGCGGCAGTCGCAGGGGCTTGCTCTAGAGTTGCGGACATGGTGTCTCCTGTGTATTCGGTCATCAAGGAATGTATTGGGCGAAACTGGTACAGCTCCCGCTCCGGCAGCCGGTCGCCACGCAGCCGGTTGATTCAGTGCGCCATCCTAGCGATGCGGGAAGGCGGTCATCATTGACCACGGTCAATTTTGCGGCATCGAGTCTGCCGCCGCCGGCTTCAACGCGGTTTCCCAGCCGAAACGATCGCGGCGACTTCCTTCACTAATATGACGCGGTCCTGAACCCGACCCCTGTTGATCACTGTTGATCACGCTGGGGATTCGGCCAAATGGCGCCGCGGCTGGCTCCGGTCGAGGGTTTCTCCCCATCGAATTAAGGGGCGGTCAGCGTAGTTCCTTATACAGGCTATGTAGTACTGACCTTATGCGTGCCTGTAATTACAGTCCATGTCTACGAAATGGGCAGGAAATGCCGGCGTGCAGGATGTTGCGCAACGCAGCGCAGCGGGGGGCGCACCGGCAGATTCAAGGGAAAATCGTGATTTCGAATTTTTGCATAAATGGCTGAGGTGCTCTTGGCATATCCAATAGATGGTGGCTTTACCTATTCCGTTACCGGCGCGACTTACCAGCTGACGCCCCGGTGCCGCGACAATGCCGGGAATCCGGCTTCCGCCGCGCATGGACAATCGCAGCCTCGCCGCAGCAGGTTCTGGCGCGGCGAGCAGATGATGCTGAAGGCTGTCCTTCTCGTCGCGATGGCGGTCCTGCTGGCCGGCTGCGCTTCGCAACAGCTGCACCAGGACGGACAGGCGCTGATCGAAGCGGGGAACTACGAGCAGGGGCTGGCCAAGCTGGAGCAGGCGGTCAAAGCGGACAGCGGCGATGTCAGTCTGCGCATGAGCCTGTATAGCAACCGTGAGCGCGTGGTCGAGCAGCTCCTGGCCAGCGCGGAACAGGCGCGGGTGGCCGGCGACGTGCGCGGGGCCGAGGCCTATTACCAAAGGGCGCTGGTTATTGCGCCGCGCGATTTCCGGGTCATGGATGGACTGCGACTGCTGGAGAAACGCGATGTGCAGGCCGAAGTTGCCAAGCAGGCCCATGCGGCGCTGATGAGCGGCGACCTGGAGCAGGCCGAGGGCCTGGCGCAAAAGATTCTCGCCGTCGACCCCAGGCATGCCCAGGCGCTGGATGTGCGCGCCAAGGTGGCGCGCATGCGCGCCAAGCAGTCCATGATTCAGCCCGAGCTCAAATCCAGCATCACCAAGCCGGTGAATCTGGAGTTTCGCGACGCCAATATCAAGATGGTGTTCGACGCGCTATCGCGAACCAGCGGCATCAACTTCATGCTCGACAAGGAGATCAAGAGCGATACCAAGATCACGATCTACGTGCGCAATATGGCGGTGGAGGACGCCATAGACCTGGCGCTGGTGCAGAGCCAGCTGCGCAAGAAGGTGTTGTCGGAAAACAGCGTGCTGATCTACCCGAACACCCCGGCCAAGCTGCGCGAATACCAGGATCTGGTCATCAGGACCTTCTACCTTATCAACAGCGACGCCAAGCGGGCCGCCAGCGCCTTGAAGGATATTCTGAAAATCAAGGACATGCATGTTGACGACCGGCTGAACATGATTTTCGTGCGCGATACCCCGGACACCATACGCCTGGCGGAAAAAATGATCCGCAACCAGGACATGGCGGAGCCCGAGGTGATCCTCGAAATGGAGGTGATGGAGATCAATCGCACCCGGGCGATCGATCTGGGGATGAGTTGGCCGGATACCTTCACCTGGCTGGTGCCCGACCCGACAAATATTACATTGGACCAGCTGCCGTTCGGGCAGTCGAAGAGCAAGGACCGCATTGGCGTCAACGCCAGCATGGTGCTGAAAATGAAGCAGGACAACAGCATCGCCAACCTGCTGTCGAATCCGCGGATCCGGGTGAAGAACCGGGACAAGGCGAAAGTACTGGTGGGCGACCGGGTGCCCATCATCACGGCGACGGTAACGCCGGGATCGACCAACCCGGTGACCACCGAAAGCATCAGTTATCTGGACGTGGGCTTGAAGCTGGAGACCGAGCCCACTGTGCTGCTCGACGACGACGTAAGCATCAAGGTGGCGCTCGAAGTCAGTACGCTGGGCGAAAGAGTGGAAACCAAGAGCGGTTCGGTCGCCTATCGGGTCGGCACGCGCACTGTTTCGACCTCGCTGCGCTTGAAGGATGGCGAAACCCAGGTCCTCATGGGACTGATTCGCGACGAGGAGCGCAATAGCGCCAGCGGGGTGCCGGGGCTGGTGGACCTCCCGGTACTGGGACGCCTGTTCTCCGTTCCGCACGACCAGAAGGAAAAGACCGAAATCGTGCTGTCGATCACACCTCACATCGTACGCAATGTGCGGCGGCCGGAAGCGCACGAGATGGAGTTCTGGTCGGGTACCGAGGCCAGCATGCAGTCCAGAAAGCCCGTTCTGCACACCGCGACGGCGTCGAAAGTGTCGTTGGTACAGCCGGTCGCGGAAATCCGGCACATTCCGGTGCGGGATCCGGGCGCGGAGCAGGCATCCACGACCTATCGCAACACGCAGGAAGCGACCCCGGCGAAAAAGGCTGCGCCTAGCCAGCCCGTGCAACTGAGCTGGAGCGCGCCCGAGGGCGCACGCGTGGGCGAGCAGTTCGTCGTGGGCATAGAGGCGGACGCGCCATCCCCGCTGATGAGTGCTGACATGTCGCTCAGGTTCAATCCCGAAGCGCTGGAGGTGGTCAAAGTCGAACAGGGTGAACTGTTGCAGCAGGCGGGGGCGAAAACGGAATTCAATCATACCGTGGACCCCGGGAGGGGGCGCATAGCGCTGAGCCTCGCGCGTCCGGCACCCGACGGAATTCAGGGCAAGGGCCGCATGGTCAACCTGACGTTCAAGGTCTTGGCCGAGTCCGCGAAAACCCAGATACAGGTGACCAGCGTGTCGCCCGTGGGGCCCGACAATGCCCCCGTCGCCTTCGGCTTGAGCGGCCCGCTGTCGCTGTCGCTCAAGCCATGACCGTGCATAAGCGTGCGGTGGGCGCAATGCTGCGCCTGCGGAGGCTTGCTGCCTATTTTCTGACAGGCGCATTGTCCGGTGCGGTTCCGGGCGCGTACGCTGCAACCGCCTTCGACGCCGTAGCGCCGATTTTCGACCAGCGCTGCGTGATGTGCCACAACGGTGATGCGGCGCCGCTGGGTCTGCGTCTGGACTCCCTGGAGAACGTTCTCAAGGGCAGTCAAAGGGGCGCGGTGGTCAAGGCGGGCGATCCCGATGCGAGCGAACTGGTGCGGCGCATCCGCGGGCAGTCGCAGCCGCGCATGCCGCTGACCGGCCCACCCTATCTCAGCGCGGACGAAATCGCGTTGATCGAGAACTGGGTGGCCGGAGGTCTGACGGCCGGACGCGGTGCTGCCAGCCCGTCGCAGCCGGCCCGGCCCAAGGCGGGCGAGGCTGTCACCTACCAACACGTGGCGCCGATACTGTTGCAGCGCTGCGCAAAATGCCATGCGGCGAACGGTCTCAAGGGAGCGCCGCCGGAGGGCTACCGGCTCGACACCTGGGAGGAGACCGTCGCGCGCGCCGACCGCCTGCGCGTGGTGCCGGGGAACCCGGCTGCGAGCGAACTCGTACGGCGCATACGCGGACAGGCCTTGCCGCGCATGCCCTTCGACGGACCCCCGTATCTCGCCGAGGAGGACATCCGGCTGATCGAGCAATGGATACGTCAGGGCGCCCGCGACGCACAGGGAAACCCCGCGCCTGCGCCCGCAGGCGCCTCCCTGCGGCTGCACGGCACACTTAACAATACTTGGGAACTGGACGGACTACCTCTAAGCGTGGACGCGGCCACGCGCATCGATAAAAGGCCCGGGCCCGGCGACTATGTGGAAGTGCGGGGCACGGTGCAGCGCGATGGCGCGGTGCGTGCGAACCGCATCCGGCGGCGCTGATGGCGGCCGCTATTCACGCGATGGCGCCAGTGCATCGCGACATGACGACTGGGAACAGTAGCAAGGGGTCAGACCCCTCTACAGAAAGGGGTCTGACCCCTTGCGCATCTGGGGATGCACAACTGGGTCAGCAAACCCGATTTTTGGGGATTGCACCCATCGTCTTTCCGTCGCGGAGCGAAGCGCCCTTCGGTTTTGGGGGAATTCACCGCGAATTTACCCACCATCGGGGATTTCGTTCCCCAGCCTTGGGGAATATTCCCCACCAAAACCGGTGTCGAGTGTGGCAAATGACACGGTCGGCGGGGAAAAAAACCCCAATGGTTGCAGGCGCTTGGCACCTCAATGGGCATGTGGAAGCGAATTTGGCGTGTTCCTTGCGTCAAGGCGGTGACTGCGTTCCGCGCCCGGTTTCGGTGGCGGCGCGGCTATTTGGGTTTTCGCAGGCATTACGAACATTTGATTGCGGGGAGTAAAAATGGATCTCAAAAACGGTAAGCGCGGCAACAAACCATTGCCAGGCACGGTGCGTCTGCAACAGGCGCTTGCGCTGGTGGGTCTTGCGGCGGCGATGGTCGCTGCACCTGCGCATGCGTCTATCAGCTGCGAGCGGCAGATCAGCGCCGACGTCGTGGTGATCGACAAGCCCTTGATGTTCAACCGGCTCGGCGCCACCAATGTGAACGGCATGATGTACGCGCTCAAGCGCGACGTCATCAATACCTCCAGCCTGCTGCCGCTGACCGCCGGCGGCGCGGCGACGCCGGGGCAAGTGAATCTGCGTCCGGACAAGCGCCACCGCCCTCTGGTATTGCGCGTGCGCCGCGGGGATTGCCTTACGGTAAACCTGCAGAACCTGCTTACGCCGCTCGCGAATCCGTTCGACAATCCTCAGGCCGGAGGAGCAGCCGAGGGGACCAAGGTCATCAGCCTGACCGAACCTTCGGGGCAGTTGCACACCGTCGCCGTCGACGAGCAGACCAAAGGCCGTTTCGTCGGCTTCCACGCTTCGGGCATGCAGCTCGTCTACAGCATGGCTGACGACGGCAGCAAGACCGGAAATAACCCGGGCAGCTGGGCGGCCGTGGGCGGCAGTCACAGCTACACTATCTATGCCGAGCATGAAGGCGTGTTCAACGTCACCAGCGGCGGTGCGGTGACCGGCTCCGACGGCCTGCAGGGTGCCAGCTCCAACGGGCTGTTCGGCCAGCTGATCG
>JAENXP010000762.1 GCA_016649475.1 Burkholderiales bacterium
CTCGGAGATGTGTATAAGAGACAGCTTAGCGGCAGCCGGTTTTCTGGAGACTTCATGGAACCCACGGCTCACATAGATACTTTCGTCAGGGACAAGCTGCCGCCGAAAAGCCAGTGGCCGAAACTGGTTTTCGAACTGCCCGAACTGCGCTATCCCAAGCGCCTGAATTGTGCCGCCGAGCTGCTCGACAAGATGGTCGCGGGCGGTCACGGCGAGCGCGCCGTTATCCACACCCTGATGGACGGCAAGGCCTATACCTGCACCTACCAGGCGCTGCTGGCTCGCGCCAACCAGATTGCGCATGTGCTCAGCGGGGATCTGAATCTCAGGCCCGGGAATCGCGTGCTGCTGCGCGCGCCCAACAATCCGATGATGGCGGCCTGCTGGCTGGCGGTGGTAAAGGCCGGACTGGTCGCCGTGCCCACCATGCCGCTGTTGCGGGCGACCGAACTCAAGCAAATCATCGACAAGGCCAGGGTCGGCGCCGCCCTGTGCGACCTGCGCCTTAAAGACGAAATGGAGCTGGCGCGGGCCGGGTGCCAGGACCTGAAGCAGGTGCTCTATTTCAACGACGGCAGCGCGGGCTCGCTCGAACAAATGCTCGCGGCGAAGCCGACTGCGTTTCGTAACGTCGATACCGCGGCCGACGACGCCTGCCTGATCGCCTTCACCTCGGGCACCACGGGACGTCCAAAAGGCACAGTGCACTTTCATCGCGACGTGCTGGCCATGTGCGACTGCTTCCCGCGCTCCTGCCTGAAGCCGACGCAGAATGATATTTTCTGCGGTACGCCGCCGCTCGCGTTCACCTTCGGGCTGGGCGGCCTGCTGTGCTTTCCCATGCGTTTCGGCGCATCCACGGTGCTGATGGAAAGGCTCAGCCCGGACGCCTTGCTGGCGACCATCCAGAAGATGAAGGCGACGATCTGCTTCACGGCGCCAACCTATTATCGGCAGATGGCCGGCCTGGCAAGAAACTACGGCCTGCGGAGCCTGAAAAAATGCGTATCTGCGGGCGAAGCCCTGCCCGACGCCACGCGGCAACTGTTCAAGGAGGCGAGCGGCATCGAGATCATCGACGGCATAGGCGCGACCGAGATGATCCATATTTTTATTTCGCATACGCCCGAGCGCGTGCGCCGCGGCGCGACCGGCTACGCCATTCCGGGTTACCAGGCGACGGTGATCGATGAAAGCGGCAAGCCCTGCGCGCCGGGGGAGGTCGGGCGGCTCGCGGTAGTGGGGCCTACCGGCTGCCGCTACCTCGCCGACCAGCGCCAGAAGGACTACGTGATCAGCACGGGACGCTTGCGTGGCTGGAACCTTACCGGCGATGCCTACAAGATGGATGCGGACGGCTATTTCCATTATCAGGCGCGCACCGACGACATGATCATTTCCGCCGGCTACAACATCGCCGGACCCGAAGTCGAGGCGGCATTGCTGCAGCATCCAGCCGTGGCCGAATGCGGCGTGATCGGCGAGCCGGATGAAGAGCGCGGCCAGATCGTGAAGGCCTGCGTGGTGCTCAAGCCGGGCTACACCGGCAACCAGCCGATGGCCAAAGAGCTGCAGGAATTCGTGAAGAAGACCATCGCGGCGTACAAGTATCCGCGCTCGGTCAAGTTCGTGGATTCGCTGCCGCGGACCGAAACCGGCAAATTGCAGCGCTTCAAGCTGCGCCAGAGCGGTTGAATATACGCGGCAACGTAAATCCCGCCACTCGGTATTGCAGTGTTGGGATTTGGCGCGGACGAGAAGCCGTCCGCGCGGATCCTCGATTGCGCACGGATGAAAAACCCATCCGTGCGCAATCGAGGATCTTGTATAACC
>JAENXP010000242.1 GCA_016649475.1 Burkholderiales bacterium
GGTTGGCGCGCGCAGCGCTCAATGTACGCCACACGCATGCGACAAAACTTATTACGCCGTCAGCGCAGAGGGCGCGCCGGCCGTGGTTCTATTTCTCGCCCCAGCGCGCCATCAGCTGGTGCTCGACGCCGAGCTGATCGAGCACGCGCGCGACGATGAAATCGACCACCGCGGCGACGCTCTGCGGCCGGTGGTAGAAGCCCGGGTTGGCCGGCAGGATGACGGCGCCGGCCTGCGCGAGCTTGAGCATGGCCTCCAGATGGATCGCGGAAAAGGGAGTTTCGCGCGGCACCAGCACCAGCTTGCGCCGCTCCTTCAGCATTACGTCCGCGGCGCGCTCGATCAGGTTATCCGACATCCCCGCCGCGACCGCCGCCAGGGTGCCTATGGTGCAGGGGATGATCACCATGGCATCCGGCGCATTGGAGCCCGAGGCTACCGGCGCGAACCATTCCTCCCGTCCGCACACCCGCAGCTGACCCGGCTGCGCCTTGAAGCGTTCGTTGAACAGCGCTTCGGCCTCCGCGGTGCGCGCAGGCAGAGTGAGGTCCATCTCCTGCCTGGCCACCACCTGCGCCGCCTGCGAGTAGATCAGGTAGACGCGCACGCCGGCGGCGAGCAGGCATTCGAGCAGGCGTATGCCGTAGGCCATGCCGGAGGCGCCGGTGAGGGCGAGCGTGACGGTCTTATTCATTTGATCTGCCGGTGCCGAATCATCACCTGGTTGGCGGCGCCGAAGGCTGAGCCCAGGCGTTCGACGAAATACACCGAACGGTGCTGTCCGCCGGTGCAACCTACGGCTACCGTCAGATAGCTGCGGTTCTCGCGCACGAAGGCAGGCAGCCAGGTGGCGATGAAAGCGTGTATGTCGCGATACATGTCCTGCGTCGCTTCGTCATTTTCCAGGAAGGCGGCGACCGCTGTGTCCAGGCCGGTCAGTTCGCGCAAACCGGGCTCGTAATACGGGTTGGGCAGACAGCGCACGTCGAACACGAAATCGGCGTCCAGCGGTATCCCCTGCTTGAAGCCGAAGGACTCGAACAACAGCGTCATGCGCGAGCGGTCGATTTCGACCAGGTTCTTGACCCAGCTGCGCAGGGCGTTGGGCGAGAGTTCGCTGGTATCGATGTGGTGGCCGAATTCGCCTATATCGCCCAGAAGTTCGCGTTCGCGCGCGATGCTCTCGGCCACGGTAAGCCCGCCCTGGCTCAATGGATGGCGCCGCCGCGTTTCGGAGAAACGCTTGATCAGGGTTTCGTCCTTGGCCTCCAGGAACAGCAGCCTCACGTCCACCCCGCCCTGCTTGAGCGCCGAGACGGTCTGCGGCAGCTGGCGCACCGAAGCGCCGCTGCGCGCGTCCATGCTCAGCGCTACCTGCTCATGGCCGGAGCCGGTGAGCGACTCGAGCAAGGGCACCACCAGTCCAACCGGAAGATTGTCCACGCAGTAGTAGCCGCTGTCCTCCAGCACATTTAGCGCGACGCTCTTGCCCGAACCGGACAGACCGCTGATCAGTACCAGTTGCATGGCATCAGGATGCCATCTGGGTGCGTCAGTATGCCAATCCACGGGCACCCTGCGCGCCGCGAGGCACGCGCGGGCTGGTCCTTAAACGAAAGGGCGCAAGCAATGCTCGCGCCCCTAGTTCGACGACGCCGAAATTGCGAAACAATGTGGCGCGCAAGCACATGGCCGGCGCACCCTCGTGGGAGCGAGCTTGCTCGCGAAGCCTGGTATTCGCGAGCAGGCTCGCTCCCACAACTTCCTCTGCATGGCGGGTATGCTTCGAAATTAGTATGCCGCGATACTAGTTCAGAGCCTCGCTAGGCCTTGAGACACTCGCTCATGAATTTCTTGCGCTCGTCGCCTTTGAGTTGCTTTGCGCCGGCCTCCTTGTTGCAGTAACCCATCTTCTGCTTCTGATCCGTGGGCTTTTTTGCCGCGACCTTGGCTGCCGCCGGTTCTTCCGCCGCCGCCTTGGGTGCGGTATCTGCGCCCTTCAAGCAGCTGCTCATGAACTTCTTGCGCTCGTCGCCCTTGAGTTGTTTCGCGCCGGCTTCCTTGTTGCAATCAGCCATTTTGTTCTGCTGGGCGCTTGTCTGCTTTTCCGCCGCGGGCGCTGCGGCTTTTTCGGCCGGTTTCTTGTCCTGGGCCTGCGCCACGGACACGCAAAACAACCCTGCCATCAGTGCTGCCGTCAACTTGCTCATGCTCATGATTCTCTCCTTGGTTTCGACTGGTTCATATAGGGGACCACGAACCGCATAACGCCAAAACCAGGAATCAGTTGACCTCGCGCTTCAGTTCTCCCGTTTGCCGGGCGATGAATTCCTGCGTGCTGTCGTAGCCGCGCAGTTGCAGTATGTAATTGCGCACGGCCGCCTCCACCAGTACTGCCAGGTTGCGTCCGGCGGCCACCGGGATGACGATTTCGCGTATGGGCAGGCCGAGGATATCCTCGGTGAGTTCGTGCAGAGGCAGGCGCTCGGTCGCGGCAACGCCGGCCCGATCCGGTTTCGCCAGGTGCACGATCAGCTTGAGGTTCATCTTCGGCCGCACCGCCGTCTCGCCGAAAATGACGCGGATGTTGAGCACGCCCAGGCCGCGCACTTCGAGAAAATCCTTGAGCAGCGGCGGGCAGCGACCCTCCAGGGTCTTGGACGCGATGCGCGAAATCTCTACCACGTCGTCGGCAACCAGGCCGTGGCCGCGGCTGATCAATTCCAGCGCGAGTTCGCTCTTGCCTACGCCCGATTCGCCGGTAATCAGCACGCCCAGCCCAAGCACGTCCACGAACACACCATGCCTGGAAGTCGAGTCTGCCAGCGCTTTGGCGAGGTAACGGCGCAGCGTATCGATGACGGCATCGGCAGCCGACGCGGTCGCCAGCACCGGCACGTTTCGCGCCTGCGCCGAACTCAGCAAGGCCGCCGGCGCCGCAACGCCGTCGGCGAGCATGACGGCGGCCGGTTCAGCCGCAAACAGATTGGCAATGACCTGGCCGCTGGCGTCGCCGCTATACCCGTCTATATAGGCCAGCTCACGCTGGCCCAGCACCTGGATGCGGTTCGGATGAATCAGGTTGAGATGGCCGACCAGCGCTGCGGTATCGGCGCTGTCGCGGCGTACCGGCAGCGCTTCGCCGCCGCGGCCGGTGACCCAGACCAGGCCTAGTCTTGCGGCGTTGTCTTCATACAGCCGCGCGATGCTGGTCTGTAACATCCGGTTGCCAATTGGCTATGAGCTGGTGCAGCGTACTGACGTCGTTGGTCTGGATCAACTGCTCGCGCAGATTGGGATCGGAAAACATCTGCGCCAGTTCCGACAGGATTTGCAGGTGCTGCTCGGTTGCCTGCTCAGGTACCAGCAGGACGAACAACAACTGGACCGGCTTGCCGTCTGGCGAGTCGAAGGGTACCGGCGTGCTCAGGCGCACGAAAGCTGCAACCGCTTCGCGCAAACCCTTGATCCTGCCGTGTGGAATAGCCACCCCCTGGCCCAGGCCGGTCGACCCCAGGCGCTCGCGCGCGAACAGGCTGTCGAACACCAGGCTCCGCGCAAGGCCTTGGTTATTCTCGAAAATAAGGCCGGCTTGCTCGAACATGCGCTTCTTGCTGCTGACTTCGAGGTCGAGGACGATGTTGGACGGCGGCAACAGTTTTGAGATCAGGTTCATAGAGAAAGAGAAGTATGCGGAGGGATTTCGGCACGCCTGGGCAAGGCCGGGGATGCCGAAAAGCGCGCCATTTTACCGCAATTCCCCGGGTCTGTTGGCATCCGTCGCGCCCACGTGCTGAAGGCCAACAAATCCCGGGCCCGGCTTACTCTTCCGCCACCTGGCGTTTAAGGGCGTCATGGGGGTGGGAATAGGTTTTTTGCTTGTGCTTGATGATCTGGCGGTCCAGTTTGTCCATCATCAGGTCTATCGCCGCATACAGGTCCTCGTCGTCGCTTTCGACGTGGATGTCCTTGCCGCGCATGTGCACGCTTATTTCCGCCTTCTGCCTCAGTTTTTGCACAGAAAGGATGACGTTGACGTCGATAACCTGGTCGAAATGGCGCTGAATCCGTTCCAGCTTGGACATGACGTAATCGCGGATTGCCTGAGTAACCTCGACGTGATGACCACTGACCTGAACGTTCATCTTGGACTCCTTTCGAATTTACAACAACTTGCGCAAGCTTACCGGTGGAATATTCAGGGATTCCCGGTACTTGGCGATGGTGCGACGAGCGACCACGATGCCTTGCTCACCGAGAATTCGAGCTATCTCGCTGTCGGACAGGGGTTTCTTGCCGTCCTCGGCGTCGACTAACTGCTTCAGCAGCGCGCGGATCGCCGTGGCCGAACAGGCGCCGCCGGTTTCTGTGGCCACATGGCTGCCGAAAAAATATTTCAGTTCGAAAATCCCGCGCGGCGTGGCCATGAATTTCTGCGTGGTGACACGCGATACCGTGGATTCGTGCAGGCTCAGGGTTTCGGCTATTTCGCGCAGCACCAGCGGCCGCATCGCGACTTCGCCGTGATCGAGGAAATGGCGCTGCCGCTCCACGATCGCCTGCGTTACGCGCAGTATCGTCTCGAAGCGCTGCTGCACGTTCTTGATCAGCCAGCGCGCTTCCTGCAACTGGCTGGACATCTGTCCGGAGGCCGAATGCTGCTTGTCCTGCAGAATGCTCGCGTACATGCGGTTGATGCGCAGCTTCGGCATGGCATCGGGGTTGAGGCTGGCGACCCAGGCGTTCTTCACCTTTCTCACGACTACGTCGGGCACGATATAGCGCGTCTCGTTCGTCGAATATTCGGCGCCGGGATGCGGGTTCAGGCTTTGGATCAGGTGTTGCGCCTCGCGCAGGCTCTCGTCGTCGCAGTGCAGTTGCCGTTTCAGCCGCGCGTAGTCGTGCGCGGCGAGCGCCTCCAGGTGCTTGTGAACGATGGTGATAGCGAGTTCGCGCGCCGGAGCGTCGGCGGACAGCGCTTTCAATTGCAGCTCCAGGCATTCGGCGGGCGTGCGCGCGCCGACTCCGGTGGGATCGAAACTCTGCAGATGATGCAAGGCGATCTGCAGCTCGTCGAGCTCGACCTCCAGTTCCGGCGGCAGCATTTCGGCGATTTCCTCGAGGCTCTGCGACA
>JAENXP010000319.1 GCA_016649475.1 Burkholderiales bacterium
CCGCAGCCTGTGCGCACCGCCGATACCGCGATCACGGGCACACCTGCCGCTATCATGGTGCGCTGCGGGCCCAGCAGCGTGAAATCGGCCCCGGCGGCGAGCGCGCGCGAGGCGAGGTGCATGACCTCGGTGTGGGCGAGATCGCTGTAGGCAAACACGATCTGTTCGACCTCGTGCGCGCGGATCAGCGCTTCGAGTTCCGCCTCGGGCAAGATCGCAATTCCTTCGGGATAGAGCGGACCTGCGAGCGCGGCAGGATAGCGGCGTGCGGCGATGCCCGGTATCTGCGCCGCGGTGAAGGCGACGACTTCGAACGCGGGATCGTCGCGATAGACCACGTTGAAGTTGTGGAAGTCGCGGCCGGCTGCGCCCATGATCAGGATGGGCGTGCGATAGCTGTCATTCACGCTGCTGCCTCCCGCAGTGGATCGTCCACGCTGCGTCCGGAGAGGAACTCCGCAAGCACGCGCGCGGTGTGCGAACTCGCAGGCTTGCGCGCGAGCGTCGCGGGAGTGCCTTGCGCGGCGATGCGTCCGCCCGCGTCGCCGCCCTCGGGCCCGAGGTCGATGATCCAGTCGGCATCGGCGATGATGTCGAGGTTGTGCTCGATCACCACCACCGTGTTGCCGGCGTCGACCAGGCGGTGCAGCACGCGGATCAGCTTTTCCACGTCTGCCATGTGCAGGCCCACCGTCGGCTCGTCCAGCACGTAGAGCGTGTGGCCTTGCGCGCCGCCGCGCCCCGGGCGCGAGGCCGCGTTGCCTTCGGCGTCGATGCGTACCTTCGACAGTTCGGTGACGAGTTTGATGCGCTGTGCCTCGCCGCCGGAGAGCGTGGGACTTTGCTGGCCCAGGGTCAGGTAACCCAGGCCCACGTCCTGCAGCAGGCGCAGCGCGTGATGGGTGGACGGATGCGCGCTGAAGAACTCCACCGCTTCGTCCACGTTCATCGCGAGGACCTCGCCGATCGATTTTCCCTTGAATCGCACCAGCAGGGTTTCGGGGTTGAAGCGCGCCCCGCGGCAAACGTCGCACAGCACTTTCACATCGGGGAGGAAACTCATCTCGATGCGCTTCACGCCCTGGCCCTCGCATGCCGGGCAGCGTCCTTCGCCCGTGTTGAAGGAAAAACGCGAAGGGTTCCAGCCGCGCATGCGCGCTTCGGTGGTGTCCGCGAACAGTCGGCGGATCGCGTCCCAGAAGCCGACATAAGTGGCGGGACACGAGCGCGGCGTCTTGCCTATCGGGGTCTGGTCCACTTCGAGCACGCGCCCGATGTGCTCGGCGCCGCGGATTTCGCGGCAGCCGGTGAGTTGCACCTGTGCGCGCTTGCGCGGGGACAGCCGCGTTTGCGCCACCAGGCGCGCAAGGTTGGCGTGCAGCACTTCGCGCGCGAGCGTGGACTTGCCGCTGCCCGACACGCCGGTGATCACGCACAGTCGGGCGAGGGGCAGGCGCAGGTCGAGGTTTTTCAGGTTGTGCAGGTCGGCCCCGGCGATCTCCAGCGCCGGCGTGTGTTTATTCACCGCGCGCGGCGGATGCAGGGGATGGAGCAGCGGATGCGCCAGGAAACGACCGGTGACCGATTCCGGATTAGCCATCAGATCGGCAGCCGAGCCCTGGGCCACCACGCGCCCGCCGCGGCTGCCCGCCCCCGGACCGAGATCGAGCACATGCGCCGCGCGGCGTATGGTGTCCTCGTCGTGTTCGACCACCACCAGTGTGTTTCCCTTGGCCTGCAGCTTTTCCAGCGTGGCGAGCAGCACGCGGTTGTCGCGCGGGTGCAGGCCGATGGTGGGTTCGTCCAGGATGTAGCACACGCCGCGCAGGTTCGATCCGAGTTGTGCCGCGAGGCGGATGCGCTGCGCCTCGCCGCCCGAGAGCGTGGGCGCGGAGCGGCCCAGCGCCAGATAGCCGAGCCCGACTTCATCGAGGAAACTCAGGCGCGATTTCAGTTCGGCGACGAGGTCGCGCGCGATCTCGGCCTCGCGCCCGCTGGTTTCGAGCTCGCGGAAGAACTTGCCCAGCTGCACCACCGGCTGCGCCACCAGATCGGCGACCGAGCGTCCGCGGTAGCGCACCGCCAGCGCCTCCGGATTCAGGCGCAGGCCGGCGCAGGCCGGGCAGGGTTGATCGCTTTCCCCCTGTTCGTCGAGAAAACTGTCGAGGCGCTGGTCCTCCTGCTCACGGCTCGCGTCGCGGTCTTTGCCGTAGTCCGGTTCCTGATAGCCGGAAATTTTCACGCCGGTGCCAAGACATGACTCGCACCAGCCGTGCTTGGAATTGAACGAGAACAGCCGCGGATCGAGCTCGGGAAAGCTGCGCGCGCAGGAGGGGCAGGCGCGCTTGGTCGAGAAAATCGCCTGCGGCAGGGCGAGTTCGACGCGCGCGCCCCTGGATTTTTCCGCGGCCGCGGCGAGGCGATCCAGATTTCCGAGGACATGCACGATGCCCTTGCCCAGGTCGAGCGCGCGCGCAAGCGCCTCGCGCAAAGCGCTTTCGCCGGCGGGCGTGACGCGCAAGTCGGCCACCGGCAAGTCGATATTGTGCTCGCGAAAACGGTCCAGGCGCGGCCATTTGGCCGTGGGCAGGAATTCTCCGTCCACGCGCAGGAAGTCGTAGCCCTTGCCCCTGGCCCATTTGGCGAGGTCGGTGTAGTAGCCCTTGCGGCTGGTGACCAGGGGCGCCAGCAGCCCGATGCGCTGCCCTTTGTAGGATCGCATCAGCCGCGCGGCGATGGCGTCGAAGCTCTGCGGTGCTATCGCCACATTGCAGTCCGGACAATATTGCGTGCCGAGCTTGACGTACAAGAGGCGCAGGAAGTGGTAGATCTCGGTCAGCGTCGCCACCGTGCTTTTCCTGCCGCCGCGACTGGTGCGCTGCTCGATCGCGACGGTGGGCGGGATGCCGAAAATCGCGTCCACGTCCGGGCGCGACGAAGGCTGCACGAATTGCCGCGCATAGGCGTTCAGCGATTCCAGGTAGCGCCTCTGGCCTTCGGCGAACAGGATGTCGAAGGCAAGGGTGGACTTGCCGCTGCCGGACACCCCGGTGATCACGGTGAACTGGTTGCGCGGGATTTCGACGTCCACATTTTGCAGGTTGTGTTCGCGCGCGTTGTGGATGCGTATGCACTTGTCCGCGGCCGTATCGCGTTTGCTCAGCAGCGATTGTTGCAGCGGCAATCCCTCTGAGACGCCCGATTTGCGCGGCGTTCCGGCGGGCGGTGTGAGTGCGACCTCATAGTCGCGCAGTGCTTTGCCTGTGTGCGAGGCAGTGTGCGCCCTGACTTCGGCCGGCGTGCCGGTGCACACGATCGCGCCGCCAGCGTCGCCGCCTTCCGGGCCCAGGTCGATGATCCAGTCCGAGGCGCGGATCATGTCGAGGTTGTGCTCGATCACCACCACCGAATGTCCCGTCGCTATGAGCTTGCGCAGGGCGCGCAGCAGCTTGGCGATATCGTCGAAGTGCAGGCCGGTGGTGGGTTCGTCGAACAGGAACAGTTTTCCCTTGCGCAGCAAGCCGCCCGTCGCGGGCCCGCCCTTGCCTGCTTCGGCCAGATGCCCGGCGAGCTTGAGCCGCTGCGCTTCGCCGCCGGAGAGCGTGGGCACCGGCTGGCCGAGCTTGAGATATTCCAGGCCGACGTCGGCCAAAGGCGCGAGCGCCGCTACCACCTGGCGCGCCAATACCGCCTGCACCTGCGCGTGGCCGGCGAAAAAAGCGAGCGCCTCGGCCACCGTCAGTTCCAGCACGTCGGCGACCGACAGCGCCGGCCCGCCGTCCTTGCCTTCCAGTGTGACCTCCAGCACCTCGTCGCGGAAGCGCCGGCCGTTGCAGTCGGGGCAGCGCAGGTACACATCCGACAGGAACTGCATTTCGACGTGTTCGAAGCCGTTGCCGCTGCAGGTCGGGCAGCGGCCGTTCCCGGTATTGAAGCTGAAGGTGCCGGCGCTGTAGCCGCGCTCCTTCGCCATGGGCTGCGCCGTAAACAGGCCGCGGATGGCGTCGAATGCGCCGACGTAGCTGGCCGGGTTGGAGCGCGTGGTCCTGCCTATGGGCGACTGGTCCACCATGACCACATCGGCTATCAGCTCGGCGCCTTGCAGCGCGCGGTGCGCGCCGGGCGTCTCCGTCGGCCGGCCTTTGGCCTTCAGCAATGCCGCATGCAGCACATCCTGCACCAGTGTGGATTTGCCCGAGCCGGACACGCC
>JAENXP010000839.1 GCA_016649475.1 Burkholderiales bacterium
CAATGCCTGCCGCAGTCAGAGTCAAGGTCCGCATGAATCATTCTCCTCTAGTGAATCGAAACCGGCGTCACAGCCGGTACGTGCCTAAATCGGTCCGCTGCCACCTACCTACGGGCAGGTGACCGTACCCGCGCAGGCCAGCCCGGACGGTCCAGGGATACCCTGAAAGAACTGGGGGACGAACTGCTGGCTGAAGTCACCCGAGTTGACCGTGCCACCGCAGTCCATGTCGCTGCCGATTCCGGAGTCCGATCCCGCCAGGAAGTCCGGCACGAACTGAGCGCTGAAGTCACCCGAGTTGACGGTGCCGCCGTTGTCGAAGTCCCCGTCGCAGCCATTGCCATAGCCGTCCGAATCGGTATCACAATCTGCGGGGAACGCGTTCGCCATATCGATGCAGTTGTCGAGGGCATCGAAAACGCCATCGCCATCGGTATCGGTCGCAGGGCCGGCTGCCGCTGCAAGCGGAAGTGCGATCAGTGCGAGAATTGCCAGAGTTGCCAGTGCGCTGACTCTCATTTCTGTTTCTCTCCTCGGTAGTTCGATCGAGTCGCATTAGCCCGAAAGTCGCTGAGTTATCCAGCAGTTTCCTTTGAAATCTTCAGAGTCCCTGTTCCAAACCCGCCCGGTCAACGATTTCACGGATTCGAGCCGCTATCAGGGTAGTCGCGTTTTTCGACCAAATGGGTTCGCAAAAGTAGCCGTTCCAAAAAAAATGAGTGACGGAAGTTCCAAGAGTCCTTTGTCCTTCGCCGTCTCCCCGCACTGGGCTCGTGCGACCTGCACCGCGCGTAGTTCGGAGCCCACCTTGAACGAAAAAGCTGACTTCTGGGCTCTCTTATGTGCAAGCCACATGCCGAACCCTGGATTCCCCCTAAGTGTTTGAAATAACACGATTTCGCATGGTACGAGAGGCTTACGGCAGAGGGGAAACTGTTTCCGATGGCAGCACTTTTGAGAAAAGAGTTTCCTTTGAAGCCGAATCCCCGAGGGGGAAGGAGAGCCCCTCGAGATGGGGATCGAGCGCCTCCATGAAGGCGGCGAGACGCGCTTCCGTCGCCTGCCGGATGGCGGGCTGGGCGCCGACGGCAGCCATCAACCGAACGACCACCGGAACCCGCACGCGCTGCCAGGGGCTGGTGTCCAGCGCGAGCGCCGTGCGCAGTGTCTCCTCCGCCCAGCCGGAGCTTCCTTCGCGCCAATGGAAGATCAGCAGCCGGCGGGTGCCGCGCCGTACTACACGAACCAGGACGCTGCGCCCCGCGATCTGCCGGAACCCGCTCTCCTCGATGATCCAGCCACTGCCCGGGACCGCCGTCTTCGGGGAATGGAAGCTGCGGTTGCGCAACAGCAGTGCAGAACGGGCCACGAACAGGTCGACCCGCGAGCCGTCCCGCTGGTACTCGCGATGCAGGAGCTGGGAGAATCCGGCCTGCCCGAGAAAGATCCGGTCGGTCTCGAGATCGCGGGAGTCGTAGCCGTCGATCTGGCGCGGCAGCAGATCGACCAGATGCGGTCTGCGGGGCCGCTCGAGGTTCCAGGGCGGCAGCAGGGACAGGCCGACCAGCG
>JAENXP010000551.1 GCA_016649475.1 Burkholderiales bacterium
CATTTTATTGGGTAAATTGTGACTGCCACGTCAAGGTAGTTTGGTGAGTTATCGGGGAGATACCGGGGTGCGTAACCATCCCCGCCCTGACCGGGTTCAGGTCGATATAGCGGTAGCTTTGAGCAGCCCTTTGTCAGGGGTCGGGTTGGGGGTTTGTCAGAGTTCCAGGTCTGTCTGCAGGCCGTCTATGCGGTGGGTATCCCGCCTAGGCCTTCCGCCGCGGTTGGGCTGCCGGGGCCGGCCGAGCGCCGCGTTGATCATTTCAATGAATCGTTCGTCACCCATGGCCTGCCCGCGATTGGTCGCGGTTCTGATATCGGCCAGCATTTGCGCGGTGGGTTCGGCCTGTAGGAGTGCTGCGTAGGCTGCGCGTCTACTTATCGCATCGCCATCGAGCGCGCCGAACAGCGCATGATCCTGAATGATGGGGTCGGGTTGGCCCATGGCGTGGTGACGGTAGCTCGACCAGGGGTAGTCAGCCGGGTGCGTAACCATCCCCGCCCTGACCGGGTTCAGTTCGATATAGCGGTAGCAATTGAGCAGATAGTCCTCGGCGCTCACCACGCACGCCTTGAAGCGCCCCTCGAACAGCGTTCCGCTGCGCTGGTAGCGCTGATTGACGTAGGGCACGTAGCGTCGTCCCAGCCCCTGCATCAGCCGCGAGGCGCCGGCAGGATCGGCGGGCGTGAGCAGCAGGTGGATGTGGTTGGTCATGAGCACGTAGGCGTGTATGGCGCAGCCGTGCTTTGCCGACAGCAGGCGCAGCCAGTGCAGGTAGTAGCGGTAGTCTTCGTCCGCGAAAAAGCAGGCAGAGCGGTTGTTGCCGCGCTGGATGATGTGCTGCGGCAGGTCGGCGAGGTTCAGGCGCGGGCGGCGGGGCATGGTCGATCCTGATGGTGTCTGTCACCAGTAACGTCGACGCCGGGTGGAGCGGTTGACAGCGGGAGAGACGTTTGCAGATGGCGGATGCCGGAATCAGCGGGGCGGTGGCAGCGCCCGATCGGGGTTCACCGGCCAAATGAGGGCGAAACCCCCAACCCGACCCCTGGGGTGCTAGCATCTACGAAATGAGTACACCCAGCCGTAATGACCCTTGCCCTTGCGGCAGCGGGAAGAAATACAAGAATTGCTGTCTGGGCAAAGATAAAGCAATACACGCCGGCAGTCGAAACGCCTTGCAGCGCCCTCCGGGCGACGGGGCTGCGCCTTCGGATCGCTTTATGCATTACAGAAACCTGGGGAATACCTATCTGGGGCAAGGCAATTTCGCCGCGGCGATCGGGAGTTATCGCAGGGCGCTCGCACTCAAACCGGATTTGGCCGAAGTGCATTGCAATATGGGCTTGGCGCTACAGTCACAGGGCGATCTGAACGCGGCCGTCAAAAGCTACCGCAGGGCGCTCGCGCTCAAACCGAATTTTGCCGAGGTACACAGCAATTTGGGACTGGTTCTCCAGGCGCAGGGCGATCTCGACGCCGCGGTTGCGAGCCACGGCAGGGCAATCGCAGTGCAGCCGGGATTTGCCGACGCGCACTACAATTTGGGAATTGCGCTCAAGAATCAGGGCAAGCCGGATGAGGCAGTCGCCAGCTACCGCAGTGCGATCGCGCTCAACCCGGATCATGCCGAGGCGTATGGCAGTCTGGGGAACCTGCTGCGGATCCAGGGCAAGCTGGACGACGCCCTGGCCTGCTATCGACATCAGCTCAGAATTAAACCCGGGAACGCCGAGGCGCAGCATCATATTGCATCGCTGACGGGGAACAGCCCTGAGAGCGCGCCCGCCCAATATGTCGAAAAGCTGTTCGATGACTATGCGGATAAGTTCGATACACATTTGGTGCAGGCGCTCAAGTACGAAGCCCCGGGAAAGCTGATGGAATTCGTTGTCAAGCACCTGGCGCCTACTGCCGGGAAATGGGATGTGCTGGACCTGGGATGCGGGACGGGACTGGTCGGTGTGGCCATTGCGCCGCTTGCGCGGCAGTTGGTGGGGGTCGATCTTTCCGGCAGGATGCTGGAAAAAGCCCGTGAGCGTAACTTGTATCAGCGCCTGGAACAGCTGGAAATGGTGACGATGATGCGTAATGAGCAGGCCTCAAGTTTTGATGTAATTATTGCCGCGGATGTGTTCGTGTATCTGGGCAAACTCGACGAGATTATCGGCGAAATTAAGAGGCTGCTGCGTCCGGGGGGCGTTTTTGCATTCTCCGTCGAAGCACTTGCGGCGCCGTCGAATGACGAGGCTGTCCAGGGCGTCGAACGCGATTTCCAACTGGGAAATACCGGCCGCTACAGCCATTCCGCCGGCTATTTGGCCAGACTAGCCTCCGATAGCAGCTTCTCGATTCAGGAAACGGTGACGGCACAATTGCGCACTGCGCAAGGCAATTCGGTGAACGGACTTCTGGTGCTGTGGAAAAATTAGCGCTGCAGCGCTGCTGCAGGGGTCGGGTTCAATATTGGCCGATATGGCGCTAGCAGTTGCGCCGATAGCCTCGGGCGCTTACCAGTCAGCGGGGCGCTTGAGTCTCGCGAGCGGGGCTAGGCGGCAGAAGGGCGATGAAAACCCCCAACCCGACCCCTAATTAGGGCAGGGCGGCGTAGTAGTTGCCGAGGTCGTCGATGTCGGCGTCGCTGAGGGTTTGCGCGATGGCGTGCATGATGCCGGACGCATCG
>JAENXP010000833.1 GCA_016649475.1 Burkholderiales bacterium
CGCTCGGCGCGCGCCGTCTTTCGTCTGCACGAGCTGTTGTGCTTTCTGCGCGCATATCCGGACGACGCGCGCGTGCTGGCGCAGGTGGAGCGCATGCTCGCGGGTTTTGCCGGTCGCGCCGATCTGAAGCGTGCGCGCGCAGCGCTGACCGATAGCGGGATCGCCGGAACGGCTATCCGCTACCGCTTTTTCTGGTCCACGCTGCTCTGGCTGGCGCGGCGCTGGCCGCAGCGCCTGTCAATGGATCGCGGTGAACCCGAGGTCGCTGACAAGCTGGCCGCCGCCTTGCCGTTACTGCTCACCTGGGCCGAAGCCTTGGCGCTGAAACAACTCGATCCGCCGGCATTCGAAACGCTGGACCGGTTGCGCGCGCGCGGGGAGGGCGATGCGGCGTTTTTCGCGCGGCGCATCGCCGCCATGCCGGGCGACGGGTTCACGCGCGAAGCCTTCCATGATGCGATCGAGCCCAGCTACGAACTGGAACCCGGAGCGGACACGCCCGCGCGCACCCGCGCCAGGCATGCGGCGGCGCCAGTGGCCTATCAGCGCGAGCCGCTGCGGCGTGCGCGCCCGGACCTGCGCGAGGAACTCGCGCGTTCGTATCGCGCGCTGCGCACGCTGTCTTTGCGTGAAGGCGGGCAGCTGATCGAGCTCGCGCGCAGCGCCATGGTGACGCGCTCGCGCGACCTGGATGCATTCGCCTACGGCAACGCGCGCGACGTGCGCCTGGTCGACGACGGCGGCGGGCTGGCCTTCGCGTTGATCGGCACCATCCCCGAGCGGCGCCAGCTGATTCCGGCGACCTGCGGCTATCTGGTGTTGCACAACGGCGTGCCCATAGGCTACGGCGAAGCGTTCGTGATCGGGCGCGCCGCCACCATGACCTTCAATATATTCGAGAGTTTTCGCGGCGGCGAGGCGGCCCACACTTTTGCGCGCACTCTGGCGATGGTGCGCCACGCGTACGGCGCCGAGTGCTTCAGCTTCGATCAGTATCAGCTCGGAAAGGGCAATGACGAGGCGATCGCTTCCGGCGCCTGGTGGTTCTATTACAAGCTGGGATTCCGGCCGCTTGCCGCCGCAGCGCGCCGGCTGCTGCGTACGGAACTTGCGCGCATGCGCGCGGACCCGCGCCACCGCTCCAGCGCTGCGACTTTGCGCGCGCTGGCAGAGTCGCATCTGCTGTTCGATTTCGATAGCGCGCGCACCCCCGGCCTGCCGCCGCTCGCCGAGGTGGGCTTGCGCATAGCCGACGGCCTCGCGAAATCGGCGGGAGGCGAACGCGAACGGGTGTTGGAAGAGTGCAGCCTGAAAACCATGAAACTTACCGGCCTGAGCTCCCTGCGCGGATTCAGCGCGGGCGAGCGCCTCGCCTGGCAGCGCTGGAGTCCGGTGGTGGCATTCGCGCTTCCAGGCGTGTCGCGCTGGAGTCCGGCGGAAAGACGCGCCCTCGCGCGCGTGATCCGCACCAAGGGCGGCCGCGACGAGGCGGAGTTTCTCGCGCGTTTTGCCGCGCACCCGAAATTGGAGCGGGCGCTGTTTGGAAAGCAGTGAGTTTCTAGATCTGGCGTTTCAAATGTTGTCGC
>JAENXP010000742.1 GCA_016649475.1 Burkholderiales bacterium
CAACGGACGACAATCGCGCGCGCCCTGGTGAACCTACCGGCGCTGGTGTGGGCTGATGAGCCGACGGGGGACCTCGACTCGGAGACGGCCACTGAGATCATGGACGTACTGGTGGATTTGAACCGGGAGCAGCAGCTGACCTTTATCCTGGTGACGCACGACCGGGCTGTCGGCGCCCGCTGCGCGCGTATCGTGCGTATGCGAGATGGCCTTATTGAGGATCAACAACCAGAGCCGGTGCAGGAGCGCTAGCGATGGAAAAACTCTTCGGCCTGGAGATGGCGACAATAGCTGGCGCTCTGAGCGCCATACTCGTCCTGGTGATTGCCAGCCTGGCGCTGCTGGCTTGGCGCCGCCCGGTATTTTTAAAACTAGGTCTACGCCCGATCCCACGCCGCCGGGCGCAATCCATATTGATCGTCCTTGGCCTGATGCTGGCGACGCTGATCATCACCGCCGCCTTCATCACCGGCGACACCCTCTCGCACTCCATCCGCTCGGTGGCTATCGAAGGCATGGGGGAGATTGACGAGCTGGTTCAGGTCAGCGGCGGGAGCACAGATTCGTCTTATTTCAAAATGGCGCGCTGTGAGTCGCTGGCCGCCCAGATGGCCGGATACCCGCTGGTGGACCGCCTCCTGCCGGCTATCAACGAGTCAGCGCCGGTTGTGAACGTCACCCGCCGCAGCAGCCGAGACCCTGGGCGCAGCACCCGGCGACGAGCTGGAGTTATACGTCGGTCCCCACCCCAAGGATTTCATCGTCCGCGCTGTCGCCGGGCAGGGCGAGGAGCCGCGCATGCTCGTCAACCTTCACCAGGCCCAGAGGATGTTTAACCAGACTGCCCGGATCAACGTGATCCTTGTCTCCAACCTGGGTGATGCGTTGGGCGGTGCAGCGCACAGCCAGACGGTAACCTCTCACCTGCGCGGCCTGTTGAGCGATCCCAAAGTGGCCGCGCGGCTTTTCGCTTTCCTGGCGCGTGATCCTGCCGTGACCCAGGCGCTGCGGGCTGCAGCGGAGCGTGAGGAGGGTAACACACGAGCAGATCTGATGGCTCTGGCTGATGGCCTGGAAGGAGGCAGCCTATCGCCAGAGACGCGCAGCCTGCTGGCCGACACGGGCCTGGCCAATCGTGTGCAATCCATCCTGACCGATGCCGATTGGGGCAGTGAACCGCTGCGTGACCGGCTATCGAGAATGTTCGGCGATCTTTCCGAACTGGTTGTCGAAGATATCAAGCGCGACACATTGGACATGGGCGAGCTGGCAGCCAGCGCCTTCACTACGATCTTCATCGTGTCCGGCCTTTTCGGCATCACCGCGGGGCTGGTTTTGATCTTCCTGATCTTCGTTATGCTGGCCGCTGAGCGCAAGTCTGAGATGGGTATGGCGCGCGCAGTTGGCGCCCAGCGCGGTCGCCTGGTGGAGATGTTCGTTTTCGAGGGAACGGCTTATGACCTGGCTGCAGCCGCCGTGGGTGTGGCATTGGGCGTCGCAGCCGGGTTGATCATCGCGCTGACGCTGGGGCAGGCGTTCGCGGGCGTGGGTCTCACCATTCGCCCGAGCGTCAGCACCCGCAGCCTGCTGGTGTCCTACTCACTCGGTATGCTGGTGACCTTCGCCACCGTGCTCTTCTCTGCAAACCGCGTCAGCCATCTGAACATCGTATCCGCCATCCGTGATCTGCCGGAGCCACCGCGGCCACCGAGCTACCTGAGAGACCGCCTGCTGGCGCCATTCCGGGCTGTTGCTGATGGCTTCCGGGCGCTCTTCCGCTTGCGGCTCATCCGCGCCCTGCGACACTGGCTGATCGGCCTGCCAGGCAGCCTTTTACGTCTGGTGTGGTTGGGGTTTACAAGCGGGCCGTTCAC
>JAENXP010000239.1 GCA_016649475.1 Burkholderiales bacterium
CCTGAACCGGCTGGTCAAGGAGCACGGCGTCAAGCTGCGCGAGTTCTCGGACGAGATCTATGACGCCTTCGGCAAGGCGGCTGACCAGGTGTTCACGGAAACGCGGGCGCACAGCAAGCTCGCGAACCGCGTACACGAGAGTTTCGCCGCCGCGCGCAAGGACGTCGGCGGATGGCTGAAGCTGGCTGACGTCGGCTACTCGCTGAAGCGGAACCGCGTCCTCGGCATCTGAGTCGGGACTGGGTCGTGTCAGACGCGGGACGGGGCTAAAGCCTCGTCCCGCTTTCTTGCAAGGGTGTCAAAATCGAATCCTCTACTTCCGGCGCCGCCGGCCAAGCCTATCTGCCGACGCCGTTCACGCTGGGCGCGCGCTGCGCCGCTTGGACCGTCGTCGCAATGCTGTTCGCTTTTCTTGCGAACGCCTATCTGAGCTTCTGGCGCGAGTGGCCGGGCGCCGGCGCGGCCTTCGGCGCGGATGCGCCGCTGCTTGCCTGGGTGCAGGTGGCGCTCTACGTGCTCGCGGTAGCCGGACCAGCGACCTTTGTGTCGCGCACCCGGGAGCGCAGCCTGCGCCAGGACGATGCGGTGATGGCGCGAATCGCAGCCTATATCGCTGCCTTCGCCTTCTGGTGCGTGCTGCTGGTCGGGATCGCCGACGCGGTGATTTCCTTCCTGCGCGTGGAGGGACTGCTCGAGGGCGTGTTCGGCCACCAACTGGCACAAGACCTGGGGCGCAACCATTTCCGCGCTCCCTACGTGCACGGCCCCCTCATTATCGCTTCGCTGGTGATCGCCGCGCTCAGCCGCAGCCTCGGGTTTACCTGGCTCGCCCTGCTCGTCGTCGTGGCCGAGCTGCAGATCGTGATCACCCGTTTCGTGTTCTCCTACGAGCAGGCCTTCATGAGCGACCTGGTGCGCATGTGGTACGCCGGCCTGTTTCTGTTCTCCAGCGCCTATACCCTGATTGAGGAAGGGCACGTGCGCGTCGACGTGTTCTACACCAACTTCTCCAACAGAAAAAAAGGTCTGGTGAACGCCGTCGGCTCAGCTGTCCTGGGGCTGCCGCTATGCTGGATCATCCTCATCCTCGGCATGGGCGACAAGACCAGCATCATTACCAGCCCGCTGCTCGCGCTGGAAGTGACCCAGTCCGGATACGGCATGTACATCAAGTATCTGATGGCGGCATTCCTCGCGATTTTCGCAGCCACCATGATGATCCAGTTCTCGGCCTATTTCCTCGAGAGCGTCGCCGACTATCGCGGCGATTCGGGGAAACACAAGACCGAGCCTTTATCCACCGCCTGAACAGCCCCGACACGAGCCGCCCCCGATGGATGTTTTCTTCGTACTGATGCTGGTAATGGTGATGGCGTTTGCGCTCGGGTCCGGCTTCCCGGTCGCGTTCGCGCTGCCCGGCGCGGCGGTCCTGACCATAGGCGCAGCCTCGCTCGCAGGCTGGGTCTTCACCGGCGACGCTAGCGCCTATTTTGCGCAGGGCGGCCCGGTAGAGTGGCTAGCTGCCGGCGTGACAAATTTCCGCGGCGTCTACTGGGAAGTGGAACGGGACACGCTGATCGCGATCCCGCTGTTCGTGTTCATGGGGATCATGCTGCAGCGGTCGCGCATCGCCGAGAACCTGCTGGTCACCATGGCCCAGCTGTTCGGGCGGCTTCCCGGCGGCCTCGGGATCTCGGTCGTTTTCGTCGGCGCGCTGCTGGCGGCGACCACCGGCATCGTCGGCGCGACCGTGGTCGCGATGGGGCTCATCTCGCTGCCGGCGATGATGCGCAACAAATACTCCAACGCGCTGTCGACGGAGACGATCGCGGCCTCGGGCACCCTCGGACAGATTATCCCGCCGTCGATCGTGCTGATCATTCTCGCCGACCAGCTCGCGGGCGCAGTCGATCAGGCGAGCAACGCGCGCAAGGCGTTGTTCAAGGAAACGACCGGCGAACTGATGATGCCCACGGCGTTCGACACGGTGTCGACGAGCGCGGGCGACATGTTCATGGGCGCGTTCATTCCGGGCCTGTGTCTGGTCGCCGCCTACATGATTTTCATTTTCGTGCTCGCGCTGCTGCGCCCGAAAATGGCGCCCGCGGTGCCCTACGAGGGAAAATTCGACCGGCAGTTCCTGATCAAGGTGTTCGTGTCACTGGTGCCGCCGCTGACGCTCATTTTCGTCGTGCTCGGCTCGATCATCATGGGTATCGCGACCGTGAACCAGGCCGGAGCGATCGGCGCGGTGGGCGCGATGATCATGGCCGGCGCAAGCCTGCACGAGGGACGCCGCGACGCCTACTGGCCGGCCATCCTCGCCATAGTTACGCTAATCGCCATCGGTTTGATTTCGAGCATCGCCCCGATCAACGTCAAGAACATCAACACCACAGGGGACGTAGTGGCGCTGGTGCTGGTCTCCATCGCCGTCTTCGGTTTCCTCGTTTCGCTGTACTGGAGCGGTTTGCGCACGCTGCGCGAGGGCAACACCCTGCGCTCGGTCATGGTCGACACGGCGAAAACGACTTCGCTGGTGTTCATTATCCTGCTCGGCGCGGCCATGCTCACCGCCGCCTTCCGCGCCTTCGGCGGCGAGCAGATCGTCAGGGATTTCCTGACCACGCTGCCGGGCGGCTTCTGGGTCCAGTTCGCGACGGTGATGGCGGTGATCTTTTTCCTCGGTTTCTTCCTCGACTTCATCGAAATCGCCGTCGTGGTCGTGCCGATCGTGGCGCCCATCCTCCTTACCGATCCTGCCGCCAACGTCACCGCGGTGTGGCTGGGCGTCATGATCGGGCTAAATATCCAGACCTCCTTCCTCACCCCGCCCTTCGGCTTCGCGCTGTTCTACCTTCGCGGGGTGGCGCCGCCGTCGGTGAAAACCATCGACATGTACCGCGGCGTAGTCCCCTTCATCTGCCTGCAGCTGATCGTGCTCGCCATCGTGGCATACTATCCCCCGCTTGTGAACTATCTGCCGAGCCGCATCTCGCTGCTGTCCGACACGGCGCCGCCGCCGCTCAATCCCACGCTGCAGACCTGCCTGGAAGAGCGCGTGATGGGCGAGTACGCGCGCGACGGCGCCGCGATCCGCGCTGCCATAGAGAAAGCGCGAGGTCTGGACTTCAGCGCCCTGCCGCAGGAACAGCGCAGCGCCGCCGAAGAGGCGCTGGCCAAGGCGCAGAAGACCTTCCCGCTGATCGAAACAATCAAGACCACCGAGGCTGCGGTGCAGGCGCAGACCGGCGCCTATCGCCCGTTGCACGTCGAGGTGCGCTCGCTGCGGCAGCAGGCGCTCCTTGTATCCGACAAGCTCAAGCTGGTCGAGGGCCGGCTCGACCAGCTTGGCCGCTACGCCAAAGCCAAGCCGGGCCGCAAGGAAGAACTAGAGGCGCAAATCGTCGAACTCGAAGCGGAGCGCAAAGCCATTCTCGCGCAAGTGCCGGCCCGCTGGGAGAAGGAGCAAAAGGCGTTCTTGGCCCTGCAGAAGGCCGAAACGAATGCGCGCCGGGCCTACCGCCGAAACGTAGACGAGGCCTACGAGCCGATCAGCGAATTTCTCCAGACCGTCGCTGCGGCTGACACGCTTGCCGCGCTGAAAGACGATATCGCGAAACTGCGCGGCAGCATCGCGAACAGCCCTCCCGCAGAAGGCGCCGACCGACTGGAGAAGCTCACGACGAAAGTCGGCAGCATCAAAGGGGCGAACGAGATCCGCTCGGCATTGTCGGATGCGCGCCGGGCTCTGCGCGCCAAGAACCCGGACAAGTCCAAAGCGGACGAATCGATGGCGAAGGCCCAAAAGGTCTTCGGCGAGGAGGTGGCGTGGCGCCAACGCGCCAAGACCGCGCTGCTGCCGGGACTGAAGGCATACGAGGCGGTGATACGGGACACCATCGGCGTACGCCTGCAAAGCCACATGACGCGGGAGCAGTCCCTCGACATGGCGAGTTGCATCTCCGTGCACCGCGACATCTCGCTGCACTTCTGAGGCACTGCACCAACGCTGACCGGAGCGGGACTTATACTCCCGCGCGATACTCCGGCACCACATACGGCCCCTCCGGTATCACGGCAATGTGCGCATCGCCGCTGCGACCTACGCTTTCGCGTATGGCCGCCGAAACGGAGGCGATCTTTTGCGCCCCGGTAAGACGCCAGGCATCGGCGTCCAGGCCTTCGCTAAACAGGTGCAGATTGCCGATGCGCATCGGCTTCAACTGCATCTGCGTCTGCCACTCGTCGATGTCGGCGTAGCGCTTGGCGCCGATGTCCGCCATGAAACCTTCCGGCCCGAGGCCGAGCAGGCGCCGCTGCGCCTCGACGTATTCGGGCGAACCCATGCCTTCGGCGCACTCGGACACGATCAGCAGGTCGCCGCCGGGGGCGAGGATGTCGATCGGCGCCACCATTCCCTTGACCGTCTGGTAGTAGGTCTTGTCCAGCGGGTAACCGGCGGCGCTGGTGACCACGGTGCCGAACTTGCGATCGACCGGCACCACGGCGTAGCGGCGAATGAAATCCACGGCGAGCAGATGGCTTTGCACCACTTCGCCGTAATTCACGAAGGACAGGTTGCGGTGCTCGTCGATGACCGTGTTCAGGGCGAGCGCGCGACCGAGCTTGCCCATGATCTCGAGCTGCTCCTCGTGCAGCGGGTTGCCCTCGAGCACGCAGTTGGCCGCGAGCGGATGCGACATGAAGCGCTCGCTGTGAAAAGTGGTGATGGTGTCCTTGTGCGCGACCCCCGGCGCGATCACCTTGCGCCCGCCCGAGTAACCCGCCATGAAATGCGGTTCGACCAGACCCGTGGCGATACGCACGTCGGCTTCGACGAAGCGCCGGTCCAGCTTCACCGGCGTACCGCGCGAGGTCGGGCCCAGGTCGACATGATCGGCGTCGTTGCGCGCAAAGTGATTGCGCACGCGAACGGTCTGCATCACCCAGGGATCCCCGACCAGTTCCGCCAGTTCATCGCCTTCGTTGGGCCGGTGCAGGCCGGTCGCAACCAGGATGGTGATGCCCGTTGCCGGGACGCCTGCGTCCAGGAGCGTGCGCACCAGCAAGGGCAGAAACAGGCCGTTGGGCACTGGGCGGGTAATGTCGCATACCAGGATGCAGGCGCTTTTGGCGCCGCGCGCCTCCTCGGC
>JAENXP010000777.1 GCA_016649475.1 Burkholderiales bacterium
GATCTCGTCGTAGATCTTGGTATTGAGTATCTTCGGGATGAAACCGGCACCTATGCCCTGCAGGGGATGCGGGCCGGCGGCCCCGCCGGAGAGCACGGGCGAGGCGTCGGGCTCGACCGCGATGCACTTGAACGAGGGTTTGCGCTCCTTGATCACCTCGCCCACGCCGGTGATGGTGCCGCCGGTTCCGATGCCGGACACAAGGAAGTCCGCCTTGCCGTCCGTGTCGCGCCAGATTTCCTCAGCGGTAGTGCGCCGGTGCACCTCGGGATTGGCCGGGTTCTCGAATTGCTGCGGAATGAAATAGCGCGAGTCTGCGGCCGCCATCTCCTCGGCCTTCTTGATTGCGCCCTGCATGCGTTCGGCCCCAGCCGTCAGCACCAACTCGGCGCCGTAGGCGCGCAGCAACATGCGCCGCTCCTTGCTCATGGTGTCGGGCATGACGAGGGTGCATTTGTAACCGCGCGCCGCGCACACCATGGCAATGCCGATACCGGTATTGCCGCTGGTAGGCTCGAGGACGACGGTGTCGGCTTTGATGCGCCCCGCTTTCTCCGCAGCCTCTATCATCGACAGCCCGATGCGGTCCTTCACGCTGTGGGCCGGGTTCTGGAACTCAAGCTTGGCCACAACCTCCGCCTGGCAGCCTTGCGTAAGACGGTTGATGCGCACCAGCGGGGTGTTGCCGATCAGAGCGGTGACGCTGTTGGCGATTTGCATGTTCCCTCCTTTTTCTGGTTCATTCGAGTACCCGCAATATTAGCAACTCTGGGTCTGGCCGCGAAGCCGTCTGCACAGCGGCTGGCACCGCGCGGCCTGCAGATAGCCCTACTGTCAACGCAGGCACTCGCGCCACGCCGGCATGGCAGGTTCATGCCCAGATCCAGGCGCAGCGCAGCAATCCAGTTTCCCAACTAGTTCACAGAACACATCATTTGACATTTGACTTCGGTCGCGCACAAGCGCAAATTTCAGCACAAGGGCAAAGCCACTGAAAAGTGGCGACGCAAAGCTACCGGCCTAAATGTTCGCGAGAGCACATGGCAGCGGGGTTGCCGGTCGAAGACCGTCACTCCGTTTCGCATCGCGCCGCAGCACCGCCCTTCGTGAGTATCCCGCAATTGGGGGGGGATCATCATGCAATTCCTAAACCATCCTGCAGTGTCGGAGGCAATCTGCTGTGAGCAATGTGTCGACTAGTCCGGTGAAGGTGCTCATCATCGACGACAGCAACACCATCCGGCGCAGCGCCGAGTTGTTCCTGCGCCAGGCCGGATATGAAGTGATCCTGGCCGAGGACGGTTTCGATGCCCTCTCCAAGATCACCGATCACGAGCCGCAGGTCATCTTCGTCGACATCATGATGCCGCGGCTGGACGGCTACCAGACCTGTGCCCTGATCAAGCAGAATCCGCGGCTCAAGTCCACGCCGGTCATCATGCTTTCGAGCAAGGACGGGGTGTTTGACCGCGCCCGCGGCAGGCTTGCCGGCTCCGACCGCTACCTCACCAAACCATTCACCAAGGAAGGCTTAATCGAGGCGGTGAGCGATTACCTTACCCTTACGCGGACTTCCGCTACTCCCTGATTATCTGAAAGGTGCGACATGGCAATCAGCAAGATACTGATAGTGGACGACTCGCCTACCGACCGGCTACACCTGAGCAACATGCTGTCAAGGAACGGGTTCAAAGTCGCGACAGCGGAGAGCGCCGAGGACGCGCTGGCGAAGGTCAAGCAACTGCGTCCGGACCTTGTGCTCATGGACGTGGTAATGC
>JAENXP010000681.1 GCA_016649475.1 Burkholderiales bacterium
AACTTCACAGTCTTTCTGGCTCCGGAACTGTTAGCGTGTCGAACTTTCGGGTTCCGGAACTTTTGGTGAACCTGGTTTGAGGTTCGGGGTTTCAGGAATTGTTGGCGCATCGAGGCTGGAATTCAGGCGAATATGCAGGCATATATGCAAATCGACGATCAATTGAAAACCGGCCTGCAAATGTCTGGCTACAATAAGTACAATAAGCACAATAAGCAGAACCTAGGGCTACCGGGCGGCCTCGCGCAATGGAATTTCTGATATCCATCAAATCGCTGTCGCTGATCTTGCTGTTGGTCGGCGTCGGGCTCGCTTTTTCTCATATCCGCCTGTCGGGATGGATACTGGGCTGGATTCTGCTCGCCGGCGCCCTGCTGCTGCAGGGCTTTCGCAGCATGCTGGGCTATGTCGCCGAGAATGGCGGCGTGGATGCCTCCACCTATACCCTTGCCAATGAGTGGATGGGCCTGGGCTTCTCGCTGCTGATCGTCGCCTCGATGCTCATGATGCGCGAGGTATTCGCCCGGCACCGGATGGCGGTCGAAAGCCTGCGCGCGGTCAGCGCCGCCGCCAACGACGCCATCGTCGTCCTCGACAGCACCGGCACGATCATCGTCTGGAACCAGGCAGCGCAACGGATTTTCGGCTTCGACAAGCAGGAGTCGCTGGGGAAAAAACTCTTCGAACTGATCGTCCCGGAACGCTTGCGCATGGATTTCAAAAACATGTTCGATCGTTTCGGCCGCGACGGCCGCGGCTCGGTCAGCGACACGCCCACCGAGCAGCCCGGCTTGCGCAAGGACGGGACGGAAATCGTCACCGAGTTCTCCATGTCCAGGGCCAACATAGACGGAAAATGGCACGCAATCTACATCGTCAGGGACATTACCGCGCGCAAACAGGCGGAAGAAGAAATTCGCGAGAGAGCCGCGGTGCTGGAAGCGCTCTCGGCGAGGATGCTGAGCAGCGACGAGATGGACAAGAAGAAGCTCGCGTTCGGCCTGCACGAAGGCCTCGCGCAAACTCTGGTTACGATCAAGATGCGCATCGAACGCAAACTGTCCCAGTTTGCCACGTCCAAGTCATACGAGCGCGACGAACCGCTGGAAGCGGTCGTTCCGCTGCTGCAAAGCGCGATCGAGGACGTGAAGACGATTGCGACCGGGCTGCGGCCCTCGGGACTCGACGATCTCGGCCTGCTGCCGACGCTCGGCCGGTTCTGCCGTGAATTTGAACGCAGGCATCCGGCCATCAGCGTCGCGCAGGAAATTTCGGTGGAGGAAAGCGAACTGCCCGCGCCGCTGAAAATCGTCATCTACCGCATCACCGAATCGGCTTTCACCAGCATCGCCCGCCACGAGAACTCCGACCAGATCGGGCTCGATTTGCAGTTCGAAGACGGCGTCATTACCCTGGCGATCGAAGATGAATCGCAGGATTCGCGTTACGCGGGGGCAGCCAAGCGCAATGCCGACGGTGAATTGCAGCTGCATTTTGGCGAAGCGCAGGAGCGCACCACTCTGTCCGGCGGCACCTTCAAGATGATGCGCAGCAAAGCCGGCAGGGTCGCGCTGCGCGCAACCTGGCGGGTGTAGAAGCGCGACAGACCTGTGGTGCGGGTGCAGTATCCGTGCGCGAAGTCATTCACCGCTGCATGCCCTGCAGCGCACTTCAATAAGTAAGGCAAAAAAAACGGCCGGGTACGACCCGGCCGCAAAAACGACGCTGCGCGTATTCCCCAGCGACGTGAAATTCCGGCGGCGAATCAGCGCAACCAGCCATTGTTGGCCGCGCCGCTTTCATGGTCCGCCTCCAGCCCCCTGGCGGAGCAGGCATAGCGCATACATGCGCCGGCTGCGATTTATTCCACGCGGACAGCGCCTGGATTTCGCGGCCTGTGCGCACCCGTTTGCCGCGGCTGCCTGCCGCGCAGCAGTGTTTGGGTAGAAAACTGCAGGGCTTTAGGGTGGATACCTACCCGACAGCGATTGACTCCTGATGCACAATTGCGCCCGCAAGTCCTTTACACGGGAACACAGGAGCGCGCCATCGTGATCGGAAAACCAGCACCATGAACTGGAC
>JAENXP010000554.1 GCA_016649475.1 Burkholderiales bacterium
CCCCAACTGGCAAGTTACCTGCAACACGCCTTGGGATACTCGCTGACCGGCTCCACCGAGGAGCATAAGATGTTCCTCGCGATCGGAGGCGGTGCAAATGTGTCGGCGCGCGTTTAAATTTGACCAGCTCTGCGCGTTGAATTTTGACCAGGGACTTTTGCCCGCCCGCGATGGGCTGGCTTGTGGATAAGTGTACCGTATTCGCTGGTTTTGACGTCCTCCCGTAGTTTTCGTTTCTCTTCTCGCGCGACCATGTACGTTCTGGCGGCGCGGGGGAAGCCGCGAAGGGCGTAGCCCGAAGCGGATTTCCCCGCGCGCCGATCGATCAGAACGGCTCGTCCTTCGCGGCTGTCTTGCGCTTGCTCTGCTCCCGGGCCTTGATGCGCGATTTCGCCGTCGCGCTGCTGTGGTGGAACCGATAGGACTCGTTGCCCGTCTCCACGATATGGCAGTGATGCGTCAGGCGATCGAGCAGCGCGGTCGTCATCTTGGCATCGCCGAAGACGCTCGGCCATTCGGCGAAGGTGAGGTTGGTCGTGATCATCACGCTGGTGTGCTCGTAGAGTTTCGAGAGCAGGTGGAACAGCAACGCGCCGCCTGCCTGACTGAAAGGCAGGTAGCCCAACTCATCGAGGATGACCAGATCCAGGCGCATCAGGGCGAACGCCAACCGGCCGGCTTTGCCGGCGGCTTTCTCCTGCTCCAGCAAATTGGCCAAGTCGACAGTCGAGTAAAAGCGCACCCGTTTGCTGTGCTGGGTGATGCCCGACACCCCCAGCGCCGTCGCCAGATGCGTTTTGCCGGTGCCCGTACCGCCGATGAACACGACGTTGTGTGCCGCCTCAGTGAAGGAGAGGCCAGCCAGTTCGGTGATCAGGCTGCGATCCACCTTGGATTGATCGAAATCGAAACCGGCCAGGTCCCGATGCACCGGGAACTTGGCGGTGTGCATCTGGTAGCGGATCGAACGCATGGCGCGGTCGGTATGCTCCGATTCCAGAAGATGCTCAATCAGCCAGCGGGAGGATTCGACGGCTGCCTGCGTCCCCTGTCCAATGATCTCCTCCCAAGCGCCGACCATCCCATGCAAGCGCAATTCCTTGAGTTCCGCGGCAACGTCACGCATCGCTCACCTCCTCACGCAAACTGTCGTAGCGGTCTGTATCGGCAATGGGCGGCTCCGATACTGTCAGGTGGGTTTCTACCTGTTCCGGTGACGGCGCCGCATTGAGGCGATTGAGGACGTTCTCAATGTGCTCGACGCTTGGATTGCCTGATTCGAGCACCAATTCCACGGCAACCAAGACCGCTTCCAGCCCATATTTGGGAACGGCGGCCAGCACCTTGGCCATCACGCGATCACCTCCTTCGTGCCGGAGCAATGGCCCGCGCAGGCGCTGCAGCGGCACGGGCATGTCGGCGAATGGGGCGCCGTTTCGAAGTGCACCCGGCTTTCTCTGGATCAGCGGGATGTAATGCTGCCAGTCGTAGCGGGTCTGGTTACGCTCGAAACTGCGCGGATGACTCGCCACGACGGCATCGTGGGCGGCGAAATCGATGCGCTCCGGGTAGATCCGAATGCTCACCATCTGGCCTACCAACTCGCAAGGCACCGAGTAGCGGTTACGATCTTCGATGACCAGGCAGGTGCTCGATACCTTGCCCATCGTCTCGACGTAGCCGTCAAAGGGCGTGACCATTGGCATCAGGCTGGGCTGCTCGTGTTCGAGCATCTCGGCAATGCTCAAGTCATCGTACTCGGAGTGACGCAGTTCTTGCCATAGCGCCCGACAGCGCGAAAGCAGCCAGACGTTGAGTTCAGCGTAAGAGCCGAATCGTTCCTTGCCGGCTTCCTGCCAAATGCGCCGCCGGCTGTCCTGCACGTTCTTCTCGACAACGCCTTTCTCCCAGCCGCTGGCGACATTGCAGAAGTCGGTATCAAACAGGTAGTGCGAGGCCATGGCGGCAAAGCGCGTGTTGACGATGCGCGCCTTGCCCTTCTTGACCTTATCGACGGCGGTCTTCATGTTGTCGTAGATGCCACGCCGGGGGATGCCGCCCAGAGCGGTAAAGGCCCGCGTATGGGCCTCGAACAGCATCTCATGGCTCTGCGTCGGGTATGCCTGCAGGACGAAGGCGCGGCTGGCGCACAGCTTCAGGTGGGCAGCCATGACTTTGCGCCAGACGCCGCCGATCACAAGATGCTCTTCGCTCCAGTCGAACTGGAAGGCTTCACCCAGCTCGAATTTCAGCGGAACAAAGGCTTTGGCGAGTGCCTCCCCGTGATTCTGTCGCCAGCGCCGCACAAATTCGGTGACGCGGCTGTAGTCGCCAGGAAATCCCGCCGCTTTCAGTTCAGCGTGAAGCTTCAGCGCGCTACGCCGATCTCGCTTCGGCCTGCGCGCATCCGTCTCCAGCGCCTTGGTAAGCAGCTCTGCGAACGCAGAGATCTTGGTTTGCCCCGTGCGCCGCCGGTACTTGGGCTCAACGCCTTCGGCCGACTTGAGCCACGTCTTCACGGTGTTCCGCGCAAACCCCGTCTTGCGCGCAATCTCAGACAGCGTCAAGCCGTCCCGGAAATACAACCGCCTTAATCTTCCCAATTTCTCCATGGTGATCATCCCCTTTGTTCCTGCCTATAAATTAGGCAGGATAGGC
>JAENXP010000334.1 GCA_016649475.1 Burkholderiales bacterium
CCGTGAGCCAGCTGTCCTATATCGTGCTGTCGGCATCGCTGCTCGCGCCGCTCTCGATCGTGGGCGCGGCGCTGCATATCGCTGCGCATGCAGTGAGCAAGATCACGCTGTTTTTCGCCGCTGGCGCCATCTATACGGCGTCGCACAAGACCGAGGTGAGCCAGCTCGACGGCATCGGCCGGCGCATGCCCTGGACCATGGGCGCATTCGCGGTGGGCGCGCTGTCCCTGATCGGTGTGCCCCCGGCGGTCGGCTTCGTGAGCAAGTGGTTTATTTTCCAGGGTGCGGCTGCGACCGGCCACCATCTGCTGATGGTGGTGCTCGGTGTGAGCGCCCTGCTCAATGCCGCCTATTTCCTTCCCATCCTCTACGCCGCGTTCTTCCGCCCGCCGCCCGAGGGCGCCGATCACGGCGAAGCGCCGCTGCCGATGGTGCTCGCGCTCTGCGCCACCGCGAGCCTGACCATCGGGCTGTTTTTCTACCCGCAGATACCGCTGGCGCTGGCGCGGCAGCTGGCGGGATTGTGATCACGCCGGAGCCGACATGAGCGAAAACAAGACCTACTGGCTGGACCGCAAGGAAAACGTGACCATTGTCTATCGCGCCGTCTGGGCCGTGTGCATCCTGCTGCTGCTCATCGACCCGTTGGTGCACAAGCACGAAGCGTACGGCTTCGCCGAATGGTTCGGTTTTTTCGGGTTTTTCGGCTTCGTCGCCTGTGTCGGGCTGGTGCTGACGGCGAAGGCGCTGCGCCGGGTCCTGAAGCGTCCAGAGGACTACTATGAGCGCTGAGTTTCCCACCGCGCTGATTCTGATCCTCGGCGCGCTGGCGGTTCCTTTCCTGCGCGGCCGCGTGCGCGCCGCCTGGATGCTGGCGCTACCGGTGATCGCATTTGCGCATCTGCTGTCGATGCCGGTGGGCGAACACGCGCACGCCGGCTTCCTCGGCGAGACCCTGGTGCTGATGCGGGTGGACCGCCTGAGCCTCGTCTTCGGCTATATCTTTACCCTCGCCACGCTGCTGAACGTCATCTATTCGTTGCACGAGGACGACCCGTACCAGCAGGTGTCGGCGCTCGCCTACGCCGGCAGCGCGCTCGGCGCGGTGTTTGCCGGCGACCTGATCACCCTGTTCATCTTCTGGGAGTTGACCGCGGTGACTTCGGTGGTTCTGATCTGGGCGAGGCGCACCGAGCGCGCGCGGCGCGCGGCGATGCGTTACCTGCTGGTGCAGCTTGCCTCCGGCATGCTACTGCTTGCCGGGGCAGTGGTGCACTACCAGGCGACTGGTTCCATACGTTTCGACCTGCTCGGCCTGGCCACCCCCGGCGGCTGGCTGATCCTCGCTGCGTTTGGAATCAAATGCGCCTTTCCGCTGCTGCACAACTGGCTGCAGGATGCCTATCCGGAGGCCACAGTTACCGGCAGCGTGTGGTTGTCCGCGTTTACGACCAAGCTCGCCGTGTACGCGCTCGCGCGCGGCTATGCCGGCACCGAAATGCTGATCTGGGTCGGCGCACTGATGACCGCGTTCCCGATTTTCTACGCCGTGATCGAGAACGACCTGCGGCGGGTGCTCGCCTACAGCCTCAACAACCAGCTCGGCTTCATGGTGGTGGGCGTGGGCATAGGCACCGAGCTTGCGATCGACGGCACGGTAGCGCACGCGTTCTCGCACATTCTGTACAAGGCGCTGTTGTTCATGTCGATGGGAGCGGTGCTGCTGCGTGCGGGCACGGTCAACGGCTCGCAGCTCGGCGGGCTGTACAAGTCAATGCCCTGGACCACAGGGTTCTGCATCGTCGGCGCCGCATCCATCTCCGCCTTTCCGCTGTTCAGCGGCTTCATCAGCAAGGCGCTGATCCTGACCGCGGCGGCGGACGGCGGGTACGTAATTACCTGGCTGGTGCTGCTGTTCGCCTCGGCCGGCGTATTCCACCATTCAGGGATCAAGATCCCTTACTTCGCTTTCTTCGGCCACGATTCCGGAATCCGCTGCGCCGAGGCGCCGCGCAACATGCTGCTTGCCATGGGACTGACCGCAGCGCTGTGTATCGGCATCGGCGTCTATCCGGACGCCCTCTACGCGCTGCTGCCGTACCCGGTGGCGTTCGTGCCCTACACCGGGGCGCACGTGGTGACGCAATTGCAGCTGCTGCTGTTTTCCGCCCTCGCGTTCTCGGTGCTGATGCGCACCGGGATCTACCCGCCGGAACTGCGCGCGGTGAATCTGGACTCCGACTGGTCGTATCGCAAACTTGCGCCTGCCCTGATTGGTGCTGCCGGCAGCGCAATCGCCGCCTCGCGGCTGGCGGTCACGGAAGCCGGTCTGCGACTGGCTACGCCGCTTGTCCGCGCGGTTCGGGACTTGCACGCAAACGGGGGTCCGCTCGCGCGCACGCAGTCGACCGGGGCAATGGCGCTGTGGATCAGCGCCCTGCTTGCGCTGTACCTGGTTATGTACTACGTGTAGACGCGGTTGCTGACGGCAACTCGCAGGCAAGGGATCGCGCGCTCGGCGCAACGGTAACAGAGGTACGCGGGCTTCAGCTCTTGTTGTCGTCCTTGGCCGCGCGGACGGTCTGGACAAACTCGACGATCATCATCACTACGCCGATCAGCACCACGACGACCAGCGGGATCGACCGGGCCCCCAGGTTGGGAACGAGCTTGAAGATCGGGACCAGGTAAAAAACGATGGCCATGGTCGTCCCTATCAGGCCAAAAATGATTTCGGATAGCATCGCAGTTTCTCCTGGTTTGGGGTCGGGTTGAAGGTTGTGTCGATTAGTTCGAGTTGACCTGGGCTATCAGCCAGCGTGCAGTGCGCAGCAGACGTGCGTCGCTCCCGCGCGGGCCGACCAACTGCACGCCCAGCGGCAGGCCGTTTTCGCCCTGCATCAGCGGCAGGGTAATCGCCGGCAATCCGCACAAGGTCCACAGCGTGCAAAAAGCCGGGGATCCGGTCGATTCCAATCCCTGCGGCGCGGTCCCCGCGGTCGCGGGAGTCAATATCGCCTCGTAGCGCAGTTCAAACAGATGGTTCAGTGCACTGTTCAGGGCGAGAACATGGTCCAGCGCCCTGTTGTAGTCCACCGCACGCACCTTGCGGCCGCGCTCGATCTGGCTGCGTAGCGTCTCGCTCAGCTTGTCCCGTCCCCGCTGGTACTCGACCTCGTAATTCTTGGCCAGATCCGCTTCCATGATGGTCTGGTGCCATTTCCATGCGTTCTTGAATCCGTCTGGAAGTTTGAACTCTTCCACGCGCTCGCCCAAATGCGCCACCAACTCGGCAAATGCCTCACGGCATTGCACATCTGCCTGCTTCCAAATCGCCGTCTTGACGAAGGCCAGCGTTGGGGGCACCGGCGGTTCCTGCATCGCGGTTTCGCGCAGCCTGGGCCTGGGCAGCACTCGCGTATCTGGATCGTTCTCGTCGTAGCCTACCAACTGCTCGGCCAGCAGGGCGGCGTCCTCGACGCTGCGCGCCATCACGCCGATCTGGTCCAGCGGCCGGGACTGCTTCAGCACCCCGTGCCGGGAAATCAGACCGAAGCTCGGCTTGTACCCGACCACGCCGCAATAGGCGGCTGGGCGGATTACTGATCCGTTGGTCTGGGTCCCGATCGCCAGCGGCACCATTCGCGCCGCCACGGCCGCTGCCGAACCGCTGGAAGAGCCGCCAGGTGTGTGCTCCGGATTGACCGGATTCCTGGTTTTTCCGGGGGAATAAGTGGCGAGTTCGGTGGTGACGGTTTTGCCCATGATGATCGCGCCGGCCGCGCGCAGCTTCCACACCAGGGTTGCATCCTCGGATGGCGTGCGCCCCGAGTGCAGCACCGTCCCGCTCTCGGTCGGCATGTCTTCGGTGTCGATGATGTCCTTGATGCCGATGGGGATGCCGTGCAGCGCACCCAGCGGCTTGCCTTCGCGCCGCCTGAAATCCGCTGCGCGCGCCTGGCTCAAGGCGTGCTCAGCATCCAGAAATGTCCAGGCCTGTACGCGCTCCTCGTCGATCTTGATGCGTTCCAGG
>JAENXP010000666.1 GCA_016649475.1 Burkholderiales bacterium
CGTCGGCAGCGTCAGATGTGTATAAGAGACAGACCGAAGATCAGGCGGCTTCGATGCTGCTCAAGGGGCTTACGGTCCATTACCTCATTTTCAGCACCTACCAGGTGAAGAAGGGTGACACGGTGCTGTGGCACGCGGCTGCGGGTGGTGTAGGCCTGATTGCCTGCCAATGGCTGAAAGCGCTCGGCGTCACCACTATCGCGACGGCGGGCTCGCCGGAGAAAATGGCGCTCGCCAAGGCGCACGGCGCCGATCACGTGATCAACTACAGCACGGAAAATTTCGTCGAGAAAGTCAAGGCGATCACCGGCGGCAAGGGCGTGCCGGTGGTGTACGACGGCGTCGGCAAGACGACCTGGGAAGGATCGCTCGATTGCCTGCGTCCGCGCGGGCTGATGGTGACCTTCGGCAACGCCTCGGGCCCGGTGGCGCCGGTGAACCTGGGAATACTCTCGGCCAAGGGCTCGCTCTATGTCACGCGCCCGACGCTCGCCACGCACATCGCCACCCGTGCCGATCTCGTCGAGCGTTCAAAAGCGCTGTTCGACGTGGTGCTGTCCGGCAAGGTGAAGATCGAGACCACGGCCCGCTACAAGCTCGCCGATGCCGCGCAGGCGCACCGCGACCTGGAATCGCGCAAAACGACCGGCTCGGTGATTCTGCAGCCCTAGCCGAGGGGAGCGTTGGGGGTTTCTGGCAAAGTCAATGCATTCGAAAATGGCAAATTGCTAAGGCACCTCCGGCCAGAGACCATGGGCTGCGAATTCACGCAAATCGGGTCTACGGTCGCCGTCATGTGGAGATCTCCTGGTAATGGCGACAGGCAAGACGTCGCCTATCCTTGCGGTCTCCGGCAGACCAAACGCTTATGAGTCCGTCAGCACGCAAGGAAACCATGGCCGATAAGGATTTCTCGTGGCCCGCTCCGCCGTATTTCGAGTTCGTACGGGAGAAGGACGATTCTGGCTGGGCCGATTGTGAGCTGACTTTCAGGGACGGTACCCAGGGAAGTGGTCAACTGCGCGGTTTCATGGCCGATGAGGCGCTGCTGACGTTTCAACCGAACGGTAGCAGCGCGCCGGTCGAAATTCCATTTTCCGTTCTGTTGAAATTGCATTTGCCGCGTCCGCTGGTACTAAGGCGCGAAACGTTGCCGGAGGCCGCGACCGCCGCGGAAACCGAAAAATTGCGGCGTTCGGAGAGCTATTCGTTCCGGCTCGAAATGGTTAACGGCGAACTGTTCCTGGGATTGACGGTGGGCTATATCAGCGCGCTGAGCGGTCTGTTCCTGTATCTTCCAAATGACGGCGGTGATGTCTCCCGCTGTTTCGTGCCGGCACTGGCTACGAAGACCTGCAGCATTGATGTACCCATTGGGCAGGTACTGGTCGATCAGCGTGCCGTTTCCCCAGAGGCAGTCAAAGCGGCGCTGGACCTGCAGGGTATGTTTCGCTCGCAAAGGCTTGGTGAGTACCTCGTGGAAAACAATATCGTATCGCCAGACCAGCTAGCCGTGGCGCTGGAACTCAAGCGCGACCGTCCCGATCGCCGGCTAGGCGACACATTGATAGGCCTGGGTTATATGTCTCGACCGGAGCTGGACATGGCGGTAGGGAGCGATACCCTGGAGCGCACGATGCCGATCGGGCAGATCCTGCTGAAGAAAATGGGAATTGTGGACCAGTCGGAGATCAACAAGGCGCTCGCGAGCAGGCTTGGCATTCCTTCGATTAGTCTGAATACCACGATCAACACAAATATTGCCTCCGAAATACTTGACATGATCCCTGCGGCTTTCGTGCACAGCCGCCGCGTTCTTCCGATTTGCCAAGTGGAAGGCGCGCTCGCCGTGGTAATGGAAGATCCGACGGATAACGTGCTCCGGGAAGAGTTGGGCGCGATCACCCGGATGAAGATACTGCCGGTGTCCACCTCTGCGGAGGATCTCGCAAACTCGATCGAGAAGCACTATGGCGCCGCGCCGAACACCGCACAAGCCGGCGCACCTATCATCGATCGGAGAAAGGTCAGCAGAGCGACGTCGCAATCTGCCGATCCGTTGGCACGAACCGGGGCGGGTGTAGAGGAACTGATCTCCCGGCTGAAGGCGGAGAGCGGCAATCAGGACGTCGCCGAG
>JAENXP010000112.1 GCA_016649475.1 Burkholderiales bacterium
AGGTCGTCGTAATCGAGCGCCTGGTTGTCGAGCTTTTTTTCGACGTAGGCGCGATACAGGCCGGTCAGCTCGTCTTCCCACTCGGTGCACCACGGAAACACGTGCGCCAGCGTCTCGGCCAGCGGCCGCTGCGTATTCACCCGGTGCGAATAGATCGCGAGGCAGGTGTCCTTGCGCGGGAAACGCTTCTGCGCCTTGGTCAGGCCCCGTTCGTGGCGCACCACGTCCATGAGGTCGGCCGCATCGCCGCGATCGAGCACGCTGAAATTCGCATCGAGCCCGACCCGCGCGGCGTAGCGCCGGATCAGGCGGTTGGCGATCGAGTGAAATGTGCCCGACCAGGGCAGCTTCACTTCCTCGCGCGTTTCGCCGACTATGCGCTGCGCCCGGCGCGTCATTTCCGCCGCGGCGCGGCGCGTGAACGTGAGCAGCAGGATGCGCTGCGGATTCACGCCTTCCTGCACCAGATGGGCCACACGGTGGGCGAGCGTGTTGGTCTTGCCGGTGCCGGCGCCGGCGACGATCAACAGCGGGCCGGCGCGAAAGGACTTGCCGTCCGCACGCTCGCCGTAGCGGGCGGCGGCGCGCTGCGCCGGGTTCAGGGTGTCGAGAGTGGAGACACTTGCCATGCGGCAACTATAATGGATAGCTGTATGTTTATCCAGTAGCGTCGATGCGCCCGGAAGACCGCGGTGTCTACCAACCGCCGCCGCCGCCCCCGCCGCCGCCACCGCCCGACGATCCGCCGCCGCTACTGCCGCCGGAGGAACCCGAACTGCTGCCCGGGGGCGTCGAGGACGCGCTGATGGCGCCGCCGAAGCTGGAGAACGAATCGGTCAGGCCACCGACGTCGCCGCCGATCGTATCGTTGTCCGAATGGTAGTAGGACGCGACCGCCTGTGCCACGGCGGCGGCACCCAGCGCGGACGCGAAGGTATTAGCCCAGGTTTTCTCTACTTCCAGCGCGAGTGCGTAGGGCAGGAATTTCGCGAACTCCTCCGGCGTGCGCGGCGGCAGCTTCAGCCGTGCGAGATCGTCCTTCTCGGCGATGCTGAGGTACTGGCGCAGGCCCTCGACCTCGTCCTGCAGCCTGCGCCCCTCGGCAGTATAGGCGGGCAGCAGGCCCGAAAAAACGAGGAGTATGACCGCCATGGCAATGCCGCCCGCGATGAGGACCGTCGTCGCGGCGTCGAGGAAAAACATCACGGCCAAGGTGCAAAACACGATCAACACGCCGGAAAGGAATGAGCCCTGGTTGCGCGAAAACAGCTTTTCGCCGTAGTAGGCTGCCAGCGACTTACCCAGATCGTCGCGCGCTTTTTTCACCCAGGGATTGTAGCTGGCACCGATCGCGATACCGCCGAGTTCCTGCGTGGGCAACAGATCCGCGAGCGCCTTTTCTCCCGGCAGCCACTGCACCTCTTGCCCGGTGCGCGCGATCTTGTAGGCGACGCCGGTCTGGTGGATCCTGAGATAGCCGCGCTGACCGAGCCCGAGCAGGGCCGCAGCGAAACAGCGGTCGTCGCATTGCATGCGATCGAGATAGCGCGTGCCCGCGGGACCGAGTCCCTCAGGCGCTTCGTAGCGCGGAAACACGGGGCCCTTGCGCGGATCGCGCCCCACCAACCACCAGCGCCAATATAGGAAGACCAGCAGCAGCAGCGCGCCGGCGACGCCCGCAGCTTCGCCCTTGTTGTCATGCAGCGCGCGGGCCAGCCGGTCCGTCCACGCGGGCGCCGCGACTACGCCCTTGGGAAAGGAGAGCACGATCGTCAGACCCTCGCGCGGCGCCAGAGGCTTGCTGGTGGCGTACTCGGCACCGCCGTCGCGCAGCGCCACCGTATAAGCGCGGCCCCTGGCGCCGAACCTGCCGGTGTAGGCCTCGGCCTGCAGTTGTGCTGCAGGGACTGCGCGCGGAAGGCTTAGCTCGGCGGAAACGCTGTCCATCGCGAAGGGCCAGCCGTCGCCGTTGACGTTCCAGTAGAGCTCGTCGTGGTCGTCGAAGAAGCCGAGCTGATAGCGCGTGCGGTAGCGGATTTCGTAGACGTGCCGGCCGTGGGGCAGCAGTACCGCCGCATTGCCGATTTGCAGGCGCACGCCGTTATTCCATTTTTTCAGGGTCGACGTTTCCTCATTGCCGTCGCGCGTCACCCCGATCAATTCGAAGGGCACGGTCACACGCCGGCCCAGGCGGTCGCGATAGTCCGTTGGAAAATCGCGCAGGATGCCGCGCTTGATCACGCGGCCCTCGACCTGCGCCACTATGGTTTCGGTGACTCTGATTTCGCCCTTTTTGCCGATGCTGATGTCGCTGTGAAAGGACAGGATGCGCTCCGTCGCGCCTGCGCCGGCCGAAAGCAGCAGCGCGAGCAGGCATGCGCACCACTTCACAGCGCCACCTGCACCGCAGCGCGGTCCTCGGTCTCGAAGAAGGGCAGCGGCTCGAAACCGAAGGCGCGCGCAACGATCACCTGGGGGAAGGACTCGAGGCGGTTGCGGTACTGGTTCACCGCGCCGTTATAGAAGCGGCGCGCGTGCTGCAGCTGGTCCTCGGTGTCGACCAGTTTCGCCGAGAGGTCGCGGAAGTTCGCATCGGCCTTGAGCTGCGGGTAATTCTCCTGCAGCAGCAGCAATTGCTTGAGTTTCGCGCCGAGCTCGCGCTCCGCGCCGAAGCGCGCCTGTGCAGGCTCCGGGCCGAAGCCGAGCGCGCTGGCGCGAAGTTCCGTCACCGCGACCAGCGCCGCCTTCTCGTAGCCGGCATAAGCGCGCACCGCCTCGACCAGCTGCGGCACCAGGTCGGCACGGCGCTTGAGCTGCACGTCGATGTCGGCAAAGCCCTCGCGCGCGAGGTTGCGGTCGGCGACCAGGCGGTTGTAAATCCAGGCGCCCGCGGCGAACAGCGCAGCCCCCGTGAGCAGGAGCCAGACCGGGAGGCTCATCGGATGGCGCGGCCGGGTTTCATCTGCCGCCTGCGAGGTCGATGAACGTGCCGGTGGCGTAGGAGGCCTCATCCGACAGCAGCCACAGGACCGCGCTTGCGACCTCCTCGGGACGCCCGCCGCGTTTCATCGGCACGAATTCCTTGACGCGATCCACCCGGCCGGGTTCTCCGCCGCTGGCGTGTATGTCCGTATAGATGAAACCGGGGCGCACGGCGTTGACGCGTATGCCCTCGGTGGCGACTTCGCGCGCGAGACCGATGGTGAGGGTATCGACTGCGCCCTTGGACGCTGCATAGTCCACGTATTCCCCCGCCGACCCTATGCGCGACGCCGCCGAGGACACGTTGACGATGGCGCCGCCGCTGCCGCCGTGTTTGGTCGACATGCGCCGCACCGCCTCGCGCGCGCACAGGAAACAACTGGTGACGTTCGCCGTGAAAATCCGGTTCAGGCGCGCCGCATCCATTTCGTCGACGCGCATCTGCGTCTCCAGTATGCCCGCATTGTTCACCAGCGCGGTGACGGGCCCCAGTTGCCGGTCGACGGTGTCGAACAGCCTCAGGACCTCGGCCTCTTCGGAGACATCCGCGGCTACGGCGATGGCCTGCCCCCCGGCCGCTTCGATTTCCGCCACGACGGCCTTGGCCGCCGCGTGGTTCTTCAGATAGTTCACGCACACGGCGTAGCCGCGCGCCGCGGCGAGCCGCGCCGTCGCAGCGCCGATGCCGCGGCTCGCGCCGGTGATCATGATGACCTTTTTCATATTCCGCCCTGAACTACCGGGCCGCACGGTAAGCGTAAGCGAAATCCACCGGCGGCGTGGTCATCGACATGTAGACGAAAGGCTCTGTGTTGGAATTGTCGAAACCATGTACGTCGCCCTCGGCGAAGTGCGCTACCTCTCCCGCCGTGAACCTGCGGGTGGCTCCGTCTGCGAGCAGCAGCGTGCCCGAGCCGCTGATGGCAACCCAGACCTGTTCAGACGCAGGATGGGAGTGCCTTGGCTGCCCTGCGCCCGGCTGCACCGTGACGCGGGTGATGGTGATGCGCGAGGAACTCGAATTGTGCGGCGACAGCAACTGCACCGATTCCACCCCCGGATTGGACAAGGTGCGAAACTGCGGCTCGGTAAAGAATTCCATGCGGCCACCTCGCTTGAACTGATGTTGAGTCGATTGCAGGAATGCAATTTATCACAGGCCGGCGTTCCCGCCTTTGCGCGGTTCGAAGCGCAGACGCTTAAAATAGGCCATGAATTGGAGCGACTTCAAATGACATCGACCGCAGGTAGCGCCAGGCTGCAGAAGGCAATTGACTATGCAATAGCGCACGAGACCGGCTGGAGCCGCGACACCGGCGAGCCCTGGGGCATACATGCTGCGGACCCGGCGCCATGGAACCGCCTGCTCGGTCCGGTATCGCCGCGGGGGCCGGTCTCCGGCGCGATTTTGCAGGGCGGGAATCTGCTCGCCTCCTGGGGTGAGCCCATGCGCGCCGACCTCACTTTCAGCGTGGCGAAAACCTACCTCGCCCTGCTCGCGGGCGTCGCCTTCGACCGCGGGCTGTTGCCCGAGGTGGACGAACCCGTATGCGTGCGCCTGTCCGGAATCGGCTTCGACAGCGAGCACAACCGCCGCATCACCTGGGCGCATCTGCTGCAGCAAACCAGCGAATGGGAGGGCGAGTGTTTCGGGGTCCCGGACCAGGTCGACCGCTATAGAACGCTGCAGTACCAAAGTACGCCGGCCGCGGGCAGGAAAGGCGATGCTCGGCCACTGCAGGCACCAGGCAGCTACTGGGAATACAACGACGTGCGCATCAACCAGTTGTCTCTGGCGCTGCTGCACTTGTTCGGCCGCGCGTTGCCGCAGGTGTTCGACACGGAGATCATGCGCCCGCTGGACGCCAGCGGCGACTGGCGCTGGCTGGGCTACGACAATTCCTGGATCGACCTGAACGGCAGCCGGGTGCAGTCGGTTCCCGGCGGCAGCCATTGGGGCGGCGGCGTCTCGATCAGCAGCCTGGACCAGGCGCGCATCGGCCAGCTGCTGCTGGACGAGGGACGGCACCAGGGGCGCCAGCTAATTTCGTCCGCATGGATAGAGCGCATGCGCACGCCCTGCGCGCAGGCGTCGTTCTACGGCTATCTGATCTGGCTGAATCGGGAACGCGGCGTATTCCCCAGTGCGAGCGCTTCGAGTTTTTTTGCGATCGGAGCCGGCGGCTCGATTACCTGGATCGATCCGGAGCGGCAGATGGTCGTGGTGGTGCGCTGGATCAACGCCGATTGCGCCGACAATTTCTTTCGCGCAGTAGGCGAGGCCGTCGACGCAGGCGCCTGAGCCTAGGGCCGGCCTTGCAGAATCTTCACCAGCGATTCGCCCGACAGCGTATGCGCCTGGGCAAATCCGGCGACGAACCGGGCTGACACTGGCCGGATCAGGAATATGGAAAAATCGGCAAATCCGAACATCTGCTCCGCATCGGGAAAGCGCGCCAAATAGGCCGAGCTGAATTCGGCCAGACGCGCAGCGTCGGCAGCCAACTGCTCCGCCAGCCCCTGCGCTGAAACCCGCATCAGGCCCAGCGCCGATTTTCCACCGCCCTCGGCCTCGGCCACCAGCAGGCTCACGCGTGCATCGGCAAGCATGTCCCTGGTATGCGCCGCGAGCGTGCTCACATGCACGATGAAGCCGGAGCCATCGGCAGGAATCGCGTACGGAACCATGGAGACTTGAGGCGCGGCCGCGCGCAGCGTGCCCAGGGCGGCGGTGGTGCGCGCGCGCAGCAGCTGACCCAGTTGAACGCTCAGTTCTGCATTCATCGGACCGCCAAGCTACAGCCCGCGCGAAATCAGTTCGCGCATGACCTCGGAAGTGCCGCCGTAAATGCGCGACACGCGCGCGTCCACGAAGGCGCGCGCAATCGGATATTCCATCATGTAGCCGTAACCGCCGTGAAGCTGCAGCATGTCGTCCAGCCCCGCGCACAAGGTCTCGGTGGTGAACAGTTTCGCGATCGCCGCTTCTTCCACCGTCAGCTTGCGCCGCAGGTGCTCGGCCAGATAATGGTCGACCATGATGCGCATCGCCGCGGCCCGGGTTTTGAGGTCCGCGAGCTTGAACTTGGTGTTCTGGAAATCGAATACCGTCTGGCCGAATACCTTGCGCTCGCGGGTATAGCGTATGGTCTCGGCCAGCATCGCCTCCATTTTGGAGGCGGCGCCGATGGCGATGATGAAGCGTTCCTGCGCCAGTTCCTGCATCAGGTGGATGAAGCCCTTGTTCAACTCGCCCAGCAGGTTGGCCGCCGGCACGCGCACTTCGTCGAAAAACAGTTCCGCGGTGTCAGCTGCGTTCTGGCCGATTTTCGCGAGCTTGCGCCCCTTCTTGAACCCGGGCCGGTCCGCCTCGACCAGGAACAGCGACACGCCCTTGGCCCCGGCAGCAGGATCGGTCTTGGCCACGACCACGATAAGATCGCAATTCAGCCCGTTGCTGATGAAAGTCTTGCTGCCGTTGATCACATACTCGTCACCGTCCCTGACCGCCGTGGTGCGTATCGCTTTCAGGTCGGAACCGGCGCCGGGCTCGCTCATGGCGATGGCGAGTATGCATTCGCCGCTTGCGCACCCGGGCAGCCAGCGGCGCTTTTGCTCCTCCGTGCCCAGGCGCAGGATGTAGGGCGCGATGATGTCCGAATGCAGATAGAAGCCGGGGCCGCTGATGTTGGCCGCGGCCATTTCCTCGATCAGTACCGCGCAGTGGCCGAAGTCGCCGCCGCCGCCGCCGTATTCTTCCGGCAGCGAGGTGCACAGCAGCCCCTCCTTGCCGGCCTTGAGCCAGGTGTCGCGATCGACGCAGCCGGCTTCGTCCCATTGCGCCTGGCGCGGCAGGCACTCGCGCTCGACGAAACGGCGCACGGTGGCGCGGAACATTTCGTGGTCTTCGCGGTACACGGTGCGGGTAATCATTGCCGTACTCCCCTGATAATTGTCGTTCGCGCCGAATCAAATCGCGCCGCTGCTTCTGCAGAGCCCAAACCTTGCGCGGACGAGAAACCGTCCGCGCGGATCGTCG
>JAENXP010000864.1 GCA_016649475.1 Burkholderiales bacterium
AATTCTGAAATGGCCTCTAAATAAGGCGGTAAAAGGCAAGACGCGCCAGCGCGACATCGGCGGCGAAGGCGCGGCCGATCGCCACGATCCCGACCCGGCGCAAGCGCCCGGCATCGAGCGGCCGATCCAGGCGGTGAGGTTCGAATGCGGCGAAGGGCAACCGCAGCGTCTGCCAGTTTTCTGTGGCGACAAAGCTCTGGCGGTAGGACTGCCAGGGGCGCGTCACCGCGTCAGTGCGCAGATGCACGCCGTATTGCTGCGCGTTTCCCCGGACATCGATCTCGACGCCGTCGAAACCGCTGGCGTCGAGGAGGCCGCCGTCGGGCGCGAGGTCGAGTCCGATCTGCACGAAGCCGCCGTTGTTCTCCAGGCTGACGTCGCCGCGCAGGCGTATCGCCGCGCGCCCGGCGACGGTTTCGCGAACCGCGCTGCCCTGGGAGATTCCGCCCATCACCTGGTCGGTGAACAACTGCCAGCGCGCGCCATTGCTCGCCAGCGGGTGGGCCGCGTCCATTTTGTCGATTACCATAGGCATGATCTCCGATGCGCACGGCTCTGTGCGCCGTGACCGCTGACCCGAATTATCCACCGGCGACGCGAATTTTGGTTACCATCACGCTGCCGGGAAAAGGATTTCGTTTCTCAATCTACGTGCACCCATGCAAACGTAACACCTAAGCGCATCGATACCATGATCAGCAACCCGTTCTCACGCACCGCCTTGCACCAGCACGCCGATCCCGCGCAGCGCATCCTGGGCGTCGATGCGCTGCCGCCGGACTCGGACGAACTTGCGCAACTGTTGGCCGCCGATCCGGCGCCCGAAGTGCGCACCGCCGCGGCGCGTCGCTGTAACGTTTTGGCCGCGCTCGCGTCCGCCTGGGATACGGAAGGCGACGCCGGCGTGCGGCTTGCGCTTGCCTCTGCTCTGGGCGATGCTCTGGCGCAAACGCAGGACAGCGCGCTCGCGCAGGCGCTGCTCGATGCCGACCGGTGCACCGATGCGATACGGACCGAAGTGGCGCGCCGCACGCAGGATGTCGCGCGGCGCAGCGCGGCGATAGCGGCCGTGCGCGATGAATCCGCGCTGGTCGAAATCGCCCTGCTCGCCGAGCATGCGGAAACGCGCATGGCGGCGGCACAGCGCGTTCAGGCGCCCGAGGGGCTGCGCAGGCTCGCGGATGCGGCAAAGAACAAGGATCACGGCGTGGCGCGGCTGGCGCGGCAGCGCATGGACGCGATCCGGCATCGCCAGGAACAGGACGCCGAAGCGGACGCCATCATCGCGCAGCTGGAGGCGCTGGCGACCGAACCCGGCCCGATACTCACTGCGGTGATCGAACTCAATCGCCGCTGGCAGGCGCTGGACCCGGGCGGCGAGACTGCGCGTCTCGAGCGCTGCGACATTGCGCGCCAGGCGATTCAAGCGCGATTCGAGCGCGAGCAAAGCGAACAGCGCGCGCGGCTGCAGTTCGAGCGCAGGCTGAAGGACTGGATGGGC
>JAENXP010000054.1 GCA_016649475.1 Burkholderiales bacterium
CCCCGCTGGGTGATCCCGGTCAGGTCGCCCTTGACGTCGGCCATGAACACCGGAACGCCCTGGCGGCTGAGGTTCTCGGCGAGCGTCTGCAGCGTCACCGTCTTGCCGGTGCCGGTGGCGCCGGCGATGAGGCCGTGACGGTTGGCCAGACGCGGCAGGAGCGCGAGCCCGGCCTTGCCTGATTTGGCGACGATAATGGGGTCGGGCATGAAGAATCTCGCTTATGTAGGGTGGTCGAGGCGGAGGCGATGATAAAATTATAAACTTTCAGCGGCGATCGAGGCGGCAATCATGGCGGGACATTCCAAGTGGGCCAACATCAAGCACAAGAAGGCGGTCACCGACGCCAAGAGGGGCAAGGTGTTCACCCGCCTGATCCGGGAGATCACCGTCGCGGCGCGCATGGGAGGTGCCGATCCCAACATGAATCCGCGACTGCGCCTGGCCGCGGAAAAGGCGCGCGACGTGAACATGTCCAAGGACAATATCGAGAATGCGATCAAGCGCGGCGCGGGAGCGCTCGACGGGGCCAACTACGAGGAGGTGCGCTATGAGGGCTACGGCATCGCCGGCGCGGCGGTCATGGTGGACTGCCTCACCGATAACCGCACCCGCACCGTGGCCGATGTGCGCCACGCTTTCACCAAGCACGGCGGCAACCTCGGCACCGACGGATCGGTCGGTTTCATGTTCAAACATTGCGGGCAGTTCATTTTTGCCCCGGGGACGAGCGAGGACAAGGTGATGGAGGCGGCGCTGGAGGCCGGCGCCGAGGACGTGCTCACCAACGAAGACGGCTCGGTCGAGGTGATATGCGCCTTCGGCGATTTTTCCGCAGTGAAACAGGGCCTGGAGAAGGCGGGGCTGAAACCCGAACTGGCCGAGGTCACGATGAAACCGCTCAGCGAAACCGTGATCGGCGGGGATGATGCGGCGCGCATGCAGAAACTGCTCGACGCGCTGGAGGCGCTGGATGACGTGCAGGACGTCTATACCACGGCGATGATCGACGAGTAGACCGCCTGCGCAAGTCTATAATCAGCCGATGGCGCAAACCAGCATCACCATACTCGGCATCGATCCCGGCCTGCGCGTAACCGGATTTGGCATCATCCGCAAATCCGGCAGCAAGCTCGCCTACGTAACCAGCGGCTGCATCAAGGCGCCGGAAGCGGATCTGCCCGGACGGCTCAAGACCATACTCGAGGGCCTGCGCGAAGTGATCCAGCAGCATCGGCCGCAACAGGTCGCAGTCGAAAAGGTTTTCGTGAACGTCAATCCGCAATCCACGCTGTTGCTCGGCCAGGCGCGTGGCACCGCCATATGTGCCGCCGTGCTGGAGAGCCTGCCGGTGGCCGAATATACGGCCTTGCAGGTGAAGCAGGCGGTGGTGGGAAACGGGCATGCAAAAAAGGAACAGGTGCAGGAGATGGTGAAGCGCCTGCTAGGCTTGCCGGGCTACCCTGGCGCAGATGCGGCCGATGCGCTCGCCTGCGCCATCTGTCATGCGCACGGGGGGCAGGGACTAGGGGCGGTCGCCACGGCGGGCTACCGGGTGAAGAAGGGGAGGCTCGTATGAGGCACCCGGTGAAGGAGGGCGCCGTATGATAGGTCGCTTGAGCGGCGTGCTGCTGGAGAAGAACCCGCCGCAGCTGTTGCTGGAGGTGCAGGGAGTGGGCTACGAGATCGACGTGCCCATGAGCACTTTCTACAACCTGCCCAATGTGGGCGAGCGGGTGACGCTGCATACCCACCTGGTCGTGCGCGAAGACGCGCATCTGCTCTACGGTTTCGCCAGCGAGTCCGAACGCAGGGCGTTTCGCCAGTTGCTGAAAATCAGCGGCGTCGGCGCGCGCATCGCACTGGCTTTGCTCTCCGGCATGAGCGTCGCCGAACTGGCGCAGGCGGTGGCCACGCAGGAATCCGGCCGGCTGACCAAGGTTCCCGGCATAGGCAAGAAGACCGCCGAGCGCCTGCTGCTCGAGCTCAAGGACAAGCTCGGTGCCGAGTTCACCTCAGGCGTGGCAGTCAACCGTGCTGCCCCTGCGTCCAGCGACGTGCTCAATGCGCTGCTCGCGCTCGGTTACAACGAAAAAGAAGCGGGTTATGCGCTGAAGCAGCTGCCCGAAGGCTTGAGCGTGTCCGAGGGCATACGTCACGCGCTGAAGTCGCTGGCCAGGGGTTGAGCCGATTGCGCCGCGTCAGGACAGGACGGATTCGGCTGTTCCCCGCGCTGTGCGCCGGGCGCGATGGTACCGGCCCGGGTTGAAGCGAAATGCGAAACAAAGTCGGGATCACGGGAACCACGGCTGCGACGGCGGGTAAAATAGCGCATGGCCATTGAAACCGACCGCCTGATTGCCGCCGACCCCGCCTCGCCGCAGGAGGAGGCCCTCGAGCGCGCGCTGCGGCCCAAGGCCCTGTCCGAGTACGTCGGGCAGGAGAAAATTCGCGACCAGCTATCGATATTCATCGAAGCGGCGCGCCAGCGCCAGGAGTCGCTCGATCATGTCCTGCTGTTCGGTCCGCCGGGCCTGGGCAAGACGACGCTTGCGCACATCATCGCGCGCGAGATGGGGGTCAACCTGCGCCACACCTCGGGACCGGTGCTGGAGCGCCCGGGCGACCTTGCCGCCTTGCTCACCAATCTCGAGCCGAACGACGTGTTGTTCATAGACGAAATCCACCGCCTGTCGCCGGTGGTCGAAGAAATCCTGTATCCGGCGCTGGAGGATTTTCAGCTCGACATCATGATTGGAGAGGGTCCGGCTGCGCGTTCGGTCAAGCTCGATCTGCCGCCCTTTACACTCGTTGGCGCCACTACCCGCGCCGGCATGCTCACCAACCCCTTGCGCGACCGCTTCGGCATAGTCGCGCGGCTGGAGTTCTACTCCGCGCTGGAATTGCAGCAGATCGTGAGCCGCTCGGCCGGGCTGCTCAAGGTCGAGGTCGCCGCCGAAGGCTCGCTTGAAATCGCACGGCGCTCGCGCGGAACGCCGCGCATCGCCAACCGGCTGCTGCGGCGGGTGCGCGACTATGCCGAGGTCAGGACGAGAAGCGGCGTGAGCCGCGAAGTCGCCGACGCGGCACTGCAGATGCTGGACGTGGATGTGCTGGGCCTGGACCTGATGGACCGGAAGCTGTTGATGGCCGTGATCGAAAAGTTCGCGGGCGGCCCGGTCGGGGTGGACAATCTTGCCCACGCGATCGGCGAGGAGCGCGACACCATCGAGGACGTGATCGAGCCCTTTCTGATCATGCAGGGCTATTTGCAGCGCACGCCGCGCGGGCGTGTTGCCACGGTCTCGGCTTACCGCCATTTCGGCCTGGCGCTGCCGAAGGCGAACGCGAACGGCGATTTATGGAACGGCCCGGGCGAATTCTGAGGCGCGGACGATGAACCGTTTTTCCTGGCCGGCGCGCGTCTACTACGAGGATACCGACGCGGGTGGCGTCGTGTATTACGCCAACTATCTGAAGTTCTTCGAGCGCGCGCGCACCGAATGGCTGCGCAGTTTCGGCCTGAATCAGGATAAACTGGCGCAGGACTCGGGATTGATTTTCGTGGTGCGGCGGGCGTTGCTGGATTTCATGCGCCCGGCACGGCTGGACGACATGCTCGAGGTCACGGTTGAACCACTGAAGCTCGCGCGTGTCTATGTGGACCTGGCGCAGGAAGCGCGCTGTGGTGCGAAAACGCTGGCGCGCGCCGAGATTCGGGTGGCCTGTGTGAACCAGCAAAGTTTAAAGCCCGTCGCCATACCGCAATTCTTGAGGGATAACATCTGATCTGGAGATCTGAAAGCGGGCGTGCCCCCCTTTCCACGGACAGCTACGCGAGTCGATACAAAAAATGAACGTAACCCAAGACCTGTCGATACTTTCCCTGATCACCAATGCCAGTGTGCCGGTGCAGTTGGTGATGGCGCTGCTGCTGTCGGTCTCATTCATGAGCTGGTTGTTCATTTTTCGCAAGCTGTTCGCCATTCGCCAGGCGGGGATACAGACGGAAAAGTTCGAGCGCGCCTTTTGGAGCGGCAGCGACATGAACGGCCTGTACCAGAGCGCGGTCAACGATCGCCACCGCGCCGGCGCGCTCGAGCGCATATTCGAGGCCGGTTTTCGCGAATTCTCCAAACTGCGCACGCAGCGCGGCGCCGATCCAAGCATCCCGGTGGAGGGCGCGCGCCGCGCCATGCGCGCCACGTTTCAGCGGGAGATGGACAATCTGGAGAGGCATCTCTCGTTTCTCGCGTCGGTCGGTTCGGTCAGTCCCTACGTCGGCTTGTTCGGTACGGTGTGGGGCATCATGAATTCGTTTCGCGGCCTCGCCAACGTCAACTCGGCGACATTGGCGCACGTCGCGCCCGGTATCGCCGAGGCCTTGATCGCCACCGCCATCGGCCTGTTCGCCGCGATTCCTGCCGTAGTCGCCTATAACCGCTATGCGCACGACATCGACCGCCTCGCCATCCGCTTCGAGAGCTTCATCGAGGAATTCCTGAACATCTTGCAGCGCCAGTCCGGCGTGGGCAAATAGGGAAGATAGCGATGCAGCGTTCGCGCCGTGCCATGAGCGAAATCAACGTCGTGCCCTACATCGACGTGATGCTGGTGCTGCTGGTGATATTCATGATTACCGCGCCGCTGGTGAATCCGGGCGTGATCGAACTGCCCACGGTGGGCAAGTCGTCGCTGCCGCCGGAGTTGCCGATGGAAGTGGTGATCAAGGCTGACGCGTCGCTGGTGCTGCGCGAAAGAAGCAAGACTGCTTCGAGCGAGCGCAGGGTGTCCTCGGCGGAACTGGTTGAGGTGTTGCGGGAAAAACAAAAGACCCATCCGGATCAGGCGGTGGTGATCGCCGCCGACAAGGACGTGCGCTACGAAGAGGTGCTCAAGGTAATGGACGAGCTGCAGAAGCAGCAGGTGCGCAAAGTCGGGCTGCTGGTGAAGCCCGCGGCGCGGTGAGCGTGGCTGAAGGAGCGCTCCAGTACCAGGAACCGGGCAAGGTCCCTGCCGTCGTTCTTGCGCTGCTGGTGCACGTGCTGCTGGCGGTGTTCCTGTTTTTCGGCGTGCACTGGCAGAGCCGGCAACCAGAGGCGGTAATGGTGGAGCTGTGGAACAGCCTGCCCGCGCCAGTGGTGGCGAAAGTCCAACCCAAGCCGGAAATCAAGCCCGCACCTATTCCCGAGCCCAAGCTCGAACCGAAACCGGAACCGAAACCGGAACCGAAGCCAGAACCCAAGCCCGAGCCAAAACCGGAGCCGAAACCCGTAGCCAAGCCGGAGCCCAAAATCGAGAAAGCGATCGAACCGCCCAAACCCGACATCGCACTCGAGAAGAAGAAAGAAATCGTCAAGGAAACACCGAAAATTGTGGAGCCCCCGCCGAAGAAGCCCGAGCCCCCGCCGAAGAAACCGGAACCCGAACCGAAGAAGCCGGAGCCCGCGCCGAAGAAGCCCGCACCCAGGCTGAAATTCGACCGGAGCAAGGACATACGCGCGCAGGCCGATCGCGAGATGACCGATGTGAGAACGAATCTGGAGAAGGAAAGAATTCTGGACCAGATGCGGCGCGAGGAGGCAGCATTCGCCGCGAGAGCCGACGCGGCGTATATCGGCAAGCTCAAAGGCAAGATCAAGGGCAATATCGTGCTGCCCGCTGGTATCCTCGGCAACCCGGAGGCGATTTTCGACGTGGTGCAGCTCCCGACTGGCGAAGTCATGTCGGTCAAGCTGCGCCAGTCCAGCGGTCACAAAGCTTACGATGCGGCAGTGGAGCGGGCCATATTCAAATCCTCCCCGCTGCCCAAACCGGACAGGCCGGAGCAGTTCCAGCGCAGCCTGGAGATCAAATTCCGGCCGCTGGACTGAATCCGGTGTCCACACTACGGGTATAATTGCACGAGAATTTCTTCAGGATTTCGCATGCAAGTTGTGTTTCGCACCGTTTTGCTGCTGTTTGCACTGGTTTGCTCCAGCGCGCAGGCGCAGCTGTCCATAGAAATTACCGGCGGCGGCGCCAACCAAATCCCTATCGGGGTGCTGCGTTTTGCCGGCGAGCAGGTATTGCCGCAAAGCATCAGCGATATCGTCGAAGCCGACCTGCGGCGCAGCGGGCGCTTCCGCATGCTGTTCGCCGGCAGCGTCAATCCGCTGCCGACCGAGATGTCGCAAGTCGATTTTGCCGATTGGAAGAACCGCAACGCCGACGCCATGGTCATAGGCAGCGTGGTGCGCCTGGCCGACGGCCGCTTCGAGGCGAGTTTCAGGCTGTTGGACGTGCCCAGGCAAACGCAGATCGGCGGTGTGGCTTTTACCTTGAATGCACAGCAGGTGCGCACGACCGCGCACCGCATCGCGGACATGGTCTATGAGAAGCTGACCGGTGATCGCGGCGTGTTTTCCACGCGTATCGCTTACGTCGTCAAGCAGGGCAGCCGCTATGAACTGCAGATCGCGGATGCCGACGGGGTCGGCGCACAGACCGCGCTCGCCTCGCGCGAACCGATCATTTCCCCGGCCTGGTCGCCCGACGGCACCCGCCTTGCCTATGTATCGTTCGAGAACAAGAAGCCCGTGGTCTACGTGCATTCGCTGGTCTCGGGGCAACGCCAGGCGGTGGCAAATTTCAAAGGGTCCAACAGTGCGCCCGCCTGGTCTTCCGACGGCAGGCAGCTCGCGGTGGTGCTGTCCAAGGACGGCGGTTCGCAGATCTATCTCATCGGTGCAGACGGCAGCAACCCGCGCCGCATCACCAACTCCGGTTCAATAGACACGGAACCTTTTTTCACGCCCGACGGCCAGTCGATCTACTTTACTTCCGATCGCGGCGGCAGCCCGCAGATCTACCGCATGAGCCTGAGCGGGGGCGAGGTTACGCGCCTGACTTTCGACGGCAGCTACAACGTGTCGCCGCGCATCTCCAGCGACGGCAAAACGCTTGTTTATATTGCGCGCGATGGCGGGCGTTTTCAGCTGAGATCGCTGGATCTTGCCAGCCGGCAGGGGCAGGCGCTTACCGACGGGTTGCGCGACGAATCGCCCAGCTTCGCGCCCAACGGCAAAATGATTCTATACGCCACCCAGATCAACAACCGCGGCTCGCTGGCAGCGGTTTCCAGCGACGGCAGGGTCAAACAGCGCCTGTCGGTTCAGGCAGCGGATGTGCGCGAGCCCGCATGGGGTCCGTTTTTCAATAACTGAGAGGCTGTTCCGGCAATATCGGGAAGGTCCTGACTCAGGTGAGTGTGAGGGGTGGTATTCCCTCATTTTGGAATAGACACTGAAAAATATTAAGGAGATGGGAATGAGGAAATTGCTTGCTTTGGTGGCGGCGGTTCTTCTTGTCGGCTGCGCTGAAACGCCCAAGTTGGAAAATAGTGCCGGGGTCGAGGATCGCACGCCGACGGGCGCCGCTGCGGGCGAGCAGCCAGGCGCCGGTTCTGAAGTCAAGCCGGTCGCGCCCAATGACGGGCAACAGGCCAATCCGCTAAAGGACCCCGCCAATATCCTGTCCAAGCGCAGCATTTTCTACGACTATGACAAATACGACGTCAAGGACGAGTACAAGCCGCTGCTGCAGGCGCACGCCCGGTATCTCGCGCAGAACCCCAGTGCCAAGATGCTGATCCAGGGCAATGCCGACGAGCGCGGCAGCCGCGAATACAACATTGCGCTGGGGCAGAAGCGCGCCGACGGCGTGAAGAAAATGCTGCAGCTGATGGGGGTGGCGGAAAACCAGATGGAATCGGTGAGTCTGGGCGAGGAAAAACCCCGCTGCACCGAAGCCACCGAGGAATGCTATGCGCAGAACCGGCGCAGCGACATGCTCTACCGCGGCGAGTACTGATAAATGAAACTGCATGCAACTCTGTTGCTGGGACTTTGCCTCGCGGCCGGCGCTGCCCGCGCCGGCGTGTTCGACGACGAGGAGGCGAGGAATGCGATCTCGGCGCTGCGGGTTCGGGTCGAGGCGAACCAGAAAGCGGCCGAAGAGCGGCTCGCCAGGATAGAAACCCTGGTGCAGGATCGCTCGATCGATCTCGCCCGGCAGATAGACGAGCTGAAGCAGGAACTGGCGCGCATGCGCGGCCAGATCGAGGTGCAGGCGCACCAGCTCGAAACCCTGGACCGGCGGCAAAAAGACCTCTACGTCGATCTGGACGCGCGGCTGCGCAAGCTCGAAGCGAGCGCGCAGGAGAAGCAGGCCGCCGCGCCTGATCCTGTCGCCGAGGGCAAGGCCTACGAAGCGGCCTTGAACCAGTTCAAACTGGGCAACTATCAGGCGTCCATCGCGGCATTCCAGAGTTTTCTCACCGCCTTTCCCGAAAGCCAGCAGGTGTCGAGCGCGCAGTACTGGATCGGCAATGCCTACTACGCGCTGCGCGACTACAAGACCGCGATCGCCGCGCAGCAAAAAGTGCTTGCGTCCTGGCCCGACAGCGCGAAGGCGCCGGATGCCATGCTCAACATCGCCAGCTGCCAGGCGGAGATGGGTCAGACGCGGATGGCGCGTGAAACCCTGCAGGCGCTGCAGAAGAAATATCCGGGCACGCCGGCGGCGGAACAGGCCAAGCAGCGTCTCGCCGACAAGCGCTAGCGGCATAGTTGCGGGAGCGAGCTTGCTCGCGAATTCCATGATTCGCGAGCAAGCTCGCTCCCACGCTTTAGATTAAAACGCGCTCCGGCAAGGTTCGTCTCATGCGCAAAGCCGTCGTACTTCTCTCTGGGGGGCTCGATTCCGCCACCGTGCTCGCGCTGGCGGTGCGCCAGGGCTACAGTTGCCACGCTTTGTCGGTCGATTACGGCCAGCGCCACCGGGTCGAACTCGAGGCCGCGGCGCGCGTGGCACGGGCGCTCGGCGCGGTGGAGCAAAAGACCGTGAGGATCGATCTCGCCGCGTTCGGGGGCTCTGCGCTGACCGACAGCACCATCGCGGTGCCGACCGGGGGCGTGCAAAAAGACGGCATCCCCGTCACCTACGTACCGGCGCGTAATACCATCATGCTTTCATTCGCCCTCGCCTGGGCCGAGGTCCTCGAGGCGCAGCACCTGTTCTTCGGCGCCAACGCAGTCGACTACTCCGGCTATCCGGACTGCCGGCCCGAATACATGC
>JAENXP010000676.1 GCA_016649475.1 Burkholderiales bacterium
CGGAATATTGCTGACCACCGTGCCCAGGCTCGGATTGGGATCGGGAACCTGGCCGACGATACGCGATATGCTGGGACGCACGTTGAGCAGCACACTGTCGTCGTCACCGATCTGAGGCGTGACGTTCATGATGACGCCGACAGCCACGATATTGGGCGTGGTGGTGAAAGTGGTGGTGCTGGCGACGTTGGCCGTGGCGACAGTATCCGCCTTGATGGTGAAATAGACTTCGTTATCCACCACCTTCAGGATCGCGGTCTGGTTGTTGAGTACCGTCAGCCGCGGGCTGGAGAGCACGCGCACGTTGCCGAAGGTTTCGAGCAGCTTCACCGAGGCCAGCAGGTCGCCGACATTGAACGCCCGGTAAGTCATAACGAAAATGCTGCCCGTCGGAGTCGCCGTGGTGGTGCCGCTGGCGGACTGATTGAAAGTCCAGCCGCTGGAGCCCTTGGTCGCCGCCGACCAATCTATGCCCTGCTGATACTGATTGCTGAGCTGTACTTCGGCGATGGTGGCTTCGATCAATACCTGGCGCTTGGCGTTGGAGAGCACCTGGTCGAGGAATTCCTGGATTTTTTCGTGCTGGCGCGAACTGGCGCGGATGCTGAGCACGCCGGTCTCGGGATTGGAAATGACTGAAGCGGCCTCGCGGAATGTTGCACCCGGCTCGCCTGTGCCTACTCCACCTGTTGCATTTGGATCAGTTCCGACATTCACTTGCAAAGTTGGCGAAGAAGTGGTCGCACGCGAGCGGGCCGTACCACCGGTCTGCGCGTTTGCCCGTGCCTGGCCCGGCGCGGGCAGGATCTTGTCGGTCTCGTGCAGTATGTCCTGCACGTTCTTTACCAGTGTTTCCCAGAAATGGTTGGTTGCCTTGTTGCTGATCGAGGTGGTCGATTCATTGCCGCCGCCTGCGGAGGCTGTGCCGCCGGCGCTGGTCACGCCCGGCGTCGCCACCTGGGTCGAGGTACCCACCTTGCTTTCCGTGTCGCGCTGCATGTTGACGTAGTCGATCTTGTAGATGCGCAGATAGGGCGTGTCCGGCATCACCGCCAGGTTGGGGCCGTCGAGTTCGTAGCGCATGTCCACCTGCTTGGAGATGCGCGCGAGCAGTTGCGGTAGCGTCTGGTCGATGGCGTTTAGGGTTACGCTGCCGAGGATGCCTGAATGGATGTCGACGTTGAGCTTGGCGTCGCGCGCCAGCGCGAACAGCAGTTCCTGCACCTTGACGTTGTTGACCACCACGCTATAGGTTTCCGGCCGCGTAGTCGGTTTGGGTTTGGGCAATATGGGCGTGATGCGCACAGGCTCGGGGATGTCGCCCGCGGGCTCAGGTGTTGGAGCCTGTACATGCCCTGAAGAAGGCTGCATGGGCTGAATGCTGCAAGCGGCGATGAGCAGACACGCAGCAAACGTCAGCCCTACTTTAAGATTCATGTCGCTCGCCATTGATATGTATATAGTTTCCCTCTTGGATTATATAGCACAATGGTGATAGCGCAAGGCACCGCCGGCAGCACTTGCCGCGCGGTCGTCGGGCCCGGCGCGCGGCGCGTTCGCCGCAGGCAAAAAGCTATTGCCGGTTCTGGCTGCGCATGCGTTCGACGCTGCGCAAATACGGGCCGTATTCCTTGTAGGCCGCGGGCAGGCGTTTGATGCCCTGATTGCCTTCGGCGTAGCTAGGGTAGGCCCCATAGGCGAGTCGATAATGCTGCAGATCGCCGATCTTGACGCCGTAGACGTGAAAATCCGCCAGCGCGAGATTTCTTGCCGCTGCGCGCGCAAGCATTTCCTCCGCCTTGGACAGATCGCGTGCGCCGGCGGTGTACAGTTGAATCGAATAGTGATCGCGGGGCGCGCTCTTCAGCCATTCCTGGGTGGCGGCAAAGCGCGCTCGCAAGAGCGTTCCCGCAGCCGGTGGTGCTGGCGCGTAACCCTGCGAACCGGGTTCGGCAGCGATTGCGGCTGGCACTGCAGGTGGTGCTGGCGGCGCTGGTGGTGTGGCGGCTGGTGTGGCGCCGGCGTCTGCGGCCGCAGCCGCAGCACTCGATGGCGTGGCCACGGGAGCTGCCGCCACAGCGGTCAAGGGCGCGGC
>JAENXP010000687.1 GCA_016649475.1 Burkholderiales bacterium
GAGGGCACCGAAAAGATCTTTCCCTTCGACATCATTCCGCGCATCGTTGAAGCCAGCGACTGGGAATATATCGAGCGAGGATTGAAGCAACGCATTCAGGCATTGAATCTGTTCATCGACGACATCTACCACGAACAGAAGATCCTGAAGGACAAGATCATCCCGGAAGACATGATTCATTTGGCCGCTTCCTTTCGGCCGCAATGCGTCGGGATCAACGTCCCGCGCGGCATCTGGTGTCACATCACCGGCACCGATCTGGTGCGGGACCGGGACGGCCAGCACTACGTGCTGGAAGACAATCTGCGCTGTCCCTCGGGCGTGTCTTACGTGCTCGAAAATCGCCAGGTTCTCAAGCGGACTTTCCCGGTGGCGTTCGAGGCGTCACGGGTGAGGCCGGTCGATGATTACGCGGCTCGCCTGCTGGCGGCGCTGCAGTTTCTGGCCCCCGACAACATCTCTGCGCCGACGGTCGTGGTGCTGACGCCCGGGAGGTACAACTCAGCCTACTTCGAGCACTCGTTCCTGGCACAACAGATGGGCGTCGAGTTGGTGGAAGGCAGCGATCTGGTGGTGATGGACGATTTTGTTCATATGCGCACCACCCACGGATTTCAGCGGGTGGACGTAATCTATCGCCGGATCGATGATGATTTTCTCGATCCCAAGCAGTTCCGTCCCGATTCCGCCCTGGGCGTGCCGGGGATCATGGATGTATACCGCCGTGGCCGCCTGGCGCTGGCCAATGCGCCCGGCACCGGCATCGCCGACGACAAGGCGGTCTATGCCTATGTCCCCGAGATAATCAAGTATTACCTCGATGAGGACATCATCCTTCCCAACGTGCCGACCCATATCTGCGCCGATGAAAAGGAGCGGGAGTACGTGCTGGCCAATCTGGACAAACTGGTGGTCAAGGCCACCAACGAGTCTGGTGGCTACGGCATGCTGGTCGGACCTCATGCCACGCCCGCACAGCGCGCCGAATTCGCCGATCATATCCGCAAGAACCCGCGCAACTATATTGCGCAGCCGACGCTGGCCTTATCGCGGGCGCCGGTCCTGGTTGACGATCATTTCGAAGGGCGGCATATCGATCTGCGTCCCTACATCCTCTATGGCAAGGACATCTATGTCATGCCGGGCGGCTTGACCCGGGTGGCCCTGAAGAAGGGCTCGCTGGTAGTCAACTCGTCCCAGGGCGGGGGCAGCAAGGATACCTGGGTGCTGGGCGCGTGACCCGACAAAAGCAAGTGTATGGTGCAAGGAGCAAGCCAAGATGCTGAGCCGCGTTGCCAATTCAATCTACTGGATGAGTCGCTATATGGAGCGTGCCGAGAACGTCGCGCGTTTCATCAATGTGAATCTCAACCTCATCCTCGACCTGCCGCAGGAATTCCGCGAACAGTGGGCGCCGCTGGTGAACATCACCGGCGACCGCGAGGAGTTCAGCGAGCGTTACGAAGAGGCCACGCGCGAGAACGTGCTGCACTTCCTCACCTTCGATCGGGAAAACCCCAATTCGATCCTGAGTTGCGTGCGCAATGCGCGCGAAAACGCCCGTTCGGTGCGGGAAATCATTTCCTCGGAAATGTGGGAGCAGGCGAACCTCTCCTACCTGCTGGTCAAGGACGCTGCTGCCCGGAACGCGCTGGCCGAAAATGCCCACGATTTCTACACCGCGGTGAAGATGGCCAGCCACCTGTTCGACGGCATTACCGAGGCCACCATGTCGCACGGCGAGGCATGGCATTTCCTGCAGACGGGAGAGCTGCTGGAACGTGCCGACAAGACTTCTCGGATACTGGACGTGAAGTATTTCATCCTGCTGCCCGACAGTCAGGCCGTCGGCACCACGATTGACAATATTCAATGGGCGGCGCTGCTGAAGTCGGCGAGCGCACTGGAGATGTACCGCAAGCACTCCAAACAGATCGCACCGTCAAAAGTGGCCGATTTTCTGATCCTCAACCGTGACTTTCCGCGCTCGGTGCACTCGTGCCTGGATCGGGCCGCGGTCTCGCTGCACGCCATCACCGGCTCGCCGATGGATGCCTTCAGCAACCAGGCC
>JAENXP010000645.1 GCA_016649475.1 Burkholderiales bacterium
CCCTGCAGAGCGCGATCTTCAACAGCGCCAACTTCTCGAGCATCGCCACCGACGCGAAGGGTGTCATTCAGATCTTCAACGTTGGCGCCGAGCGGATGCTTGGTTACGCGGCCGCCGACGTGATGAACAAGATCACGCCGGCCGATATTTCAGATCCGAAGGAGCTGATCGCGCGCGCCAAAGCGCTGAGCGTCGAGCTCGCAACCCCGATCACGCCAGGCTTCGAGGCCCTGGTGTTCAAGGCCTCGCGCGGCATCGAGGACATCTACGAGCTGACCTATATCCGCAAGGACGGCAGCCGCTTCCCGGCGGTGGTGTCGGTCACCGCCCTGCGCGACGCTCAAAATGTGATTATCGGCTACCTGCTGATCGGCACCGACAACACCGCGCGCAAGCAGGTTGAAGCGGAGCAAGAGCTGCTCGATCAGCGCCTGCGCGACCAGCAGTTCTACACGCGCTCGCTCATCGAATCCAACATCGACGCGATCATGACCACCGATCCCTCCGGCGTCATTACCGACGTCAACAAGCAGATGGAAGCGCTCACAGGCCGCACCAGGGACGAGCTGATCGGCGCGCCGTTCAAGAACTATTTCACCGACCCGGAGCGGGCCGAGGCGGGCATCACGCTGGCGCTAGACGAAAAGAAGGTTACCGACTACGAGCTAACAGCGCGCGCCAAGGACGGTACCCAGACCGTTGTGTCCTACAACGCGATGACATTCTACGACCGGAACCGGAATTTACAGGGGGTGTTCGCCGCAGCGCGCGACATCACCGAACGCCAGCACCTGTATCAGATGCTGCAGGAAAAGAACGTCGAGTTGGAAAGCGCCAGGGCCGTGGCGGAAAAGGCCAATCTCGCCAAGTCGGATTTCCTTTCGAGCATGAGCCACGAGCTGCGCACCCCGCTCAATGCCGTCCTCGGCTTCGCGCAAGCCCTGGAATCCGGCGCGCCGCCGCCGACGCCCTCGCAAAAGCGGCGCCTGGAGCAGATTCTCAAGGCCGGATGGTACCTGCTGGAGCTGATCAACGAAATTCTCGATCTCTCGCGCATCGAGTCCGGCAAGTTATCGCTGTCGCTGGAACCCGTTTCCCTGAACGAACTCATGCTCGAATGCCGGGCGATGATAGAGCCGCAGGCGCAACGGCGCGACATCAGCATGCGGTTTCCGCGCCTCGACGCCCCCACCTTCGTTCTCGCAGACAGAACCCGGTTGAAGCAGGTGCTGATCAATCTGCTTTTCAACGCGATCAAATACAACAGCGCCGACGGCAGCGTTGTCGTCGAGTGCACCTCGCGGCCGCCGCGTTCGCTGCGCGTCAGCGTCAGGGACACCGGCGAGGGGCTGGCGCCGGAGAAGCTCGCGCTGCTGTTCCAGTCGTTCAACCGCCTCGGGAAAGAGGCCAGCACCGAGGAAGGCACCGGCATCGGCCTGGTGGTGGCCAAGCGCTTGGTAGAGTTGATGGGCGGCAATATCGGCGTAGACAGCGCGGTAGGCGCGGGTTCGGTGTTCTGGTTCGAGCTGAATCTATGCGCCGCACCGCAATCCACTGCCGGAAGGGACGAATCCGCCGCCTTGCCCGGGCCTTCGGCCGCGCCGGACGGGGCTGCGCGCACGCTGCTCTATGTCGAAGACAATCCGGCGAATCTGGAGCTGGTCGAAGACTTGATCACGCGCCGTCCCGATCTTCGCATGCTCAGCGCGAGCGACGGGAAGCTCGGCATCGAGCTGGCGCGCGAATTCATGCCGACGGTCATCCTGATGGACATCAATCTGCCCGGCATCAGCGGCATCGACGCCATGCGCATCCTGCGGGCGGACCCTTCGACAGCGCACATCCCGATCGTGGCGATCAGCGCAAACGCGATGCCCAACGATATTAGAAAAGGCCTGGAAGCAGGATTCTTCAGCTATCTCACCAAACCCATTGTCGTAAGCGAGTTCATGGATGCCCTGGGCGTAGCACTGGAATTCTCTGCGGCACAATCGGGAAACGGCGCCAATAAAGGACTAATTCAATGATTACCGAAACTGAAATCCTGAACGCGAACGTGCTCATCGTCGACGATCAGGAAGCCAATGTCCTGCTGCTCGAGGATATTTTGCAGGAAGCCGGCTATACCCGCGTCAGTTCGACCATGGATCCGCATGCCGTCGCGGCGCTGCATCGCGAGAATCACTATGACCTGATACTGCTCGATGTGCAGATGCCCGGCATGGA
>JAENXP010000214.1 GCA_016649475.1 Burkholderiales bacterium
CCCCGAAGGTCTCGATCCCCCTTGAGGGGAAAGTCCCCGCAGGGGATATCCCCTCATATTGAAATAAACTCTTAGAATCGCGCATGAACCAATATCGCGGCCGCTTCGCCCCCTCGCCCACGGGGCCATTGCACTTCGGCTCGCTCGTAGCCGCCGTGGGCAGCTGCCTGGAGGCGAGGAGCCATAACGGCCAATGGCTGGTACGAATGGAGGACCTGGACACGCCGCGCGAGCAGCCCGGCGCCGCCGACACGATCCTGCGCACGCTCGAAGCCTGCGGTTTGGACTGGGATGGCAATGTCATGTACCAGAGCCGGCGCAAGGACGCTTATGGCGCCGCGCTGGCGCGTCTGCAGGCGCAGGGCCTGACCTATCCCTGCGGCTGCTCCAGACGGGAAATTGCAGATTCGACCCTCGCTCCGGATGGCGCGCTGATCTATCCCGGCACCTGCCGCAATGGCCTCGCGACCGGAAAAACGCCCCGCGCCACCCGCGTACGCGCCGGCGACACTGTTATCGAATTCGACGACGCGCTGCAGGGTCGGATATGCCAGGATCTCGCCGCCGCAGCCGGCGACTTCGTGTTGCTGCGCGCCGATGGGCTTTATGCCTACCAGCTCGCGGTGGTAGTCGACGATGCCGAACAGGGGATCACCGATGTAGTACGCGGTGCCGATCTGCTCGACTCGACACCACGCCAGATCTATCTGCAGCGCCTGCTCGGATTGCCCACGCCGCGTTACCTCCACCTGCCGGCCGCGGTGAATGCCGCCGGCGAGAAACTATCCAAACAGACACGCGCTGCGCCGGTGGATGAACGCGATCCGGTACCCGCGCTGGTGCAGGTCGTGCAATTTCTCGGCCAGACGCCGCCGCCGCAGCTGCAGCGAGCGACATTGACCGAGTTTTGGGACTGGGCTAAGACAAATTGGAATTCAGAGCACATCCCGCACCGGCACAGTCTTCCCTTTACCTACAACCTGTAAATTGATGGGCCCGGCACGCCTCACCAGGGCTGAAGTCAGGTGTCCACAATCGCCTGCGTCAATGCCTGGACGAAAGCACAATGCCGCCGACGATCAATGCGAATGCTGCCGCATGGTAAAGATGCGGCATTTCTCCTAAAAAGGCCGCCGACATCAACGCCGCGAAAAGAGGTGTCAGATTGCTGAAGAAACCCGCCATTGTCGGCCCCGCGCGCTGTATTCCGGCCCCCCAACAGCGATAGGCCAGAATGGCGGGTCCGACCGCGATGTACAGCAGCGCGGCGCCCAGCGTCCAACTCCAGACGATGTGCGGGTCGCTGACCGCCCATTCGCCGGCCGCAAACACGCTGGACCACATCACGCCGAAAACGATCTGGGCCAGCAGAAATGCAGTCCAGTCGCTGCGGATATTCTTCGGCTCTTGTGGACGCGTCAGCAGCCAGCTGTAAAAGGACCAGGCGATGGTCGCGGCTATCATGAAAAGATCGCCTGCCACCAGATGCAGCGCCAGCAATTGACGCCATTCACCGCGGCTGAGTACCAGCAACACCCCGGCTATCGACAATACAGCGCCGATCACCTGCTTGCGCCGGATCTTCGCGCTGAAGAAAAGCCCCCCCACAACCAGCATCCATACCGGCATGCTGGACGCGACCAGGGTCACGTTTATCGGAGTGGAACTCTGCAAGGCGAGGTACTGAAGTGAGTTGTAGAGACCCACCCCAAGCAGTCCCAGCAACGCAAAGCGCCGCCAGCTAGCCCATAAGCCGCTGCCACGGCGGAAGATCGAACCGGCCAATGGCAACAGGATCACCAGGGCGATGACCCATCGCATCAGATTCAAGGTCATCGGCGGTATCCACTCGTGGACCAGACGACCGACGACGGCATTTCCGGCCCAGAGCACCGGCGGCACGGTGAGCAACAAAGCGGTAGACAGGCTTACTCTGTGTTTCATGAGAGATGGCACTGTCCAGTTGCGAAAGGCGCAGCGATATCAATGCGCCGCATGCCCGGGGTTCGCGCCTGGCTCACCCCAGCTACACAAACGCGCAACAAAATCGGCGGCGGCCTGCTAGGGTCTGTTGAAATTCACCGCCTGGGACGCTCATGTGCTGAATGTCAACAGACCCTAGCGGCCCACTTTCTCTTGCGCGATCAGTTTGCGGATCTCGGCGAGCTTCAACTTGAGCCGTTTCCTGTTTTCCATCCCCGCGCGCAGGAGTATCTTCTGCCCGCTCGACAGCCCCTCGAGCGCGGGATCGGAGAAACGGTACAGCAACCAAAGGCGTGTCGGTATGAGCGGACCTCTGATTTCAGGAACCTCGACTAGCAGCGCGCCGGGCGGTTCGGGGGTGTCGAGCAGCAGATCAATCACAGCAATCAGCCGGTCGTTAAAGTACTTCCCGGGATAGCCTAGGCCTTCGTAGGCGCTCTGGAACAGCGGGTAAAGCTCCCGGTACAGCGCGACCGCGCGTTCGCTGTCCACAGCTTCGACTAGCGTGACGAATGGCAGGTAACGGGCGGCATTCGCCGCGCCGATGACGCTCGTCCCATTGACAGTCTCGACGGTGAAGCGCCCGGGCGTCGGATGAATCGGCCACCTGCCTGGCGGCGCGAGCGGACGCGCCAGGTTGTCCACCGTAGCCACGACGCGACGCACGAAATTGTCCAACTGCAGGTCTGCCAAGACGGTCTTTGCCCCAAAGAGATCCGTGACCTGTTCCTTGACGAAATCGTCAGCCTGCTCTATCGGCGGCAGCTTCGTCATGCCGGGCGGTGGCGGGACAGGAAATTGGATCGCCGGCTCCGGCGCTACAGTCGCAGGTGGCGGCGCAATCGCGGGAGCCGACACGACCGGGACCGGGGGCGGCAATTGCGGCGGCGCCTGCCGTAGCCAGAAATATGCGCCGATCGCGACCAATGCCAGGACTGTCGCCAGCACAATCCACAATCTTTTCATGCCGACCTCGCTATACACTGATGGGTGAAGATAATCTTACTCCGCTGACGTCCGCATCCGGGCGGAAAATTGGCGCGCGGTGCAAAATTGAGTAATGCCGAACTTAGAAGATACCTGCGCCTCAGTTGTGTCGTCATTTTGGTGACAGGGCTGTGCGGCGCAATGCTGATTTACCTCCTGGCCGAAGACGTTCCCGACGACTCCCTCGGGTATGTGATCGCGAACGGTACGCTGCACCCCCTGTCGACGCGCGACTCCAAGGCATACCGTCGCGAAGTGCAACGCTTTGGCGGCAAGGGGGCTTTGGCCCTCGACGATTTCAGTCGCTGGTTCGCGGAACTGTGGCGGGGAAAGACGCTGGGAAAAACCGTAGCCTGGATCAGTGTTCTGGCATCGCTGGCAATCTACCTTTTCAGCAACTATCTGGGGCCGGACACGACGCGGGACAGCAAGCATCGGCGCGAACGCGACGGGCCCGACTGACTGAGACGGGGAAGGCCGGATCGGGCCGCGCCGCGGCCCTGCATCGACCCGCGCGGCGCAGGCGCCGCGCGCAGTCTGCGAAAAGCCCGCGGATCAGCGGTCCTGGGCAGCCTATCCAGGCGACTTGCTGTCGCAGGTTCCGACAAGCGCCTTCTTTAGTGTATCGCCCCCTCGATGATCTGACGAACCTCCTGCTCCAGACCCTTGGAGGGGGTGACCACCGCCTGTTTGCCACACACCTCTGTCGAGAAACGCGGTGTTTCGCTGGCGTGCTCGTAGGCCTGGCCCAGTTTGCCGATCAGTTTTCCAACCTGGATTTGCGACAGCTTGTTCTCCTCTGCCAGCTCTTTGAGACTGCTCACTTTGCCGTCGTGGATCCATGCGATGCCGAAGCTCTTGGGCGGTTTGCCGAGAAAAACGAACGCCTCGTGTTCCGCTGGCACAACCTCAAGGCGGTCGGGGGCGCGGCGGGCCAAGTCTTCGAGCAGTGCTCTTACCTCGCTGAGTTGGGCTTGTGCCTCATTATCTTCAGGGAGCGGCGGGTAGTCCTTGTTGCCGCCAAACAGCTTGTCGAGAATTCCCATGATGATCTCCTCCTTATGCTCGATCAAAAAAAAAGAACCCGATAGCACATTCAAGATTGCCAGTCATGAGGCGTAATCGGGCTATCCAAGCCTACACGCTATTGGCGATAATTCAAAATCCGATGTGTCCCGCCGCCATATTCTCGTGATCCGCCGTGCCAGAATGCCTGCGCGTCACTGTCCTGCGCGGATTGTCTGCGACACTGTCCGCAGGAACGCGCCACGCCTTAGGTGGCGTACCGGCTATGATGCGGCGCAAGTTCTGCCAACGACTGCTATTTCATCCTGAACAGCGCGCGCATCGAGCCCGGCGGCAGCATTACGGTGGCGAGCGCCAGCAGCACCAGCGCCAGCGCCGCGAAATCCTGCCAACGCGGAACTTCGGATAGCACCAGCATGCCGCTGAATACCCCGACGACCGGGATCATCAAGGTCGACAACGAAGACACGCCCACCGGAACTGTCGTGGCAATTTTGATCCAGGCCCACTGGCAGAAGATGAAAGAGACAAGAATATTGTAGATCACCGCGACCGCGGGTCCGGGAGTCAACGGTCTCAGGTCGTGCATCTCGAACGCGAGCGCGCCGGCGTAAATCGGGATGCCGCCCAGCAGCAACTGCCATGCGGTGAACGACGCCACCGGCAGACGCACTGGATAGCGCTTCATCATTACCGTACCCGTGGCCCAGGAAAGCGCCGCGCCCAGCATCAACAACGTGCCCTTGGGCGCCGCCTGCACCGCCTGCAGTTCGTTCGACAGCAGCAGCAACATCGCGCCCATGCCCAGGGCAACACCGAGCATGCGCCGCGCGGTGAGGCGTTCGTGCAGCAGCCAGGCAGATAACAGCACGCCCCACAGCGGCATGGTGAAAGCCAGAATGGCCGCGCGGCCGGAAGCCATGTAGCTGATGCCGTAGACGACGCACACGTTCCAGACCGTGATATTGAAAAACGTAATGAGCAGCAGCCGGCCCCATTGGCCGCGCGGCGGGCGCAAGCGCAAGCCCGCGCGGGCGGCTATGGCGAACAGGCCGGTTGCTCCGCCCAGAAGACAGGCGCTGCGGAAACTCAGCGCCGGCACCTGGGTCAGCGCCAGCTTGATCATGGGCCAGTTGAATCCCCAGCCCAGCGTGAGCGCCACCAGCAACCACAGGATCGAAGCCGGAAAGTTCTGGCGCTCCTGGGCGTTCAAGCTTGCTTCTCGGCACGCAGAGCAAGCTCTACCGCGCGCAGGTCGGCGCTGGCGTCGATTGCGACGCCGATCGAGGCCTCGAGCTCGCGCCCGAGCGCCATCGCGACGCAGCCTTCCTCGAGCTTGCCCGCCGCGGTCAGCAGGCCCTGACCGGTCAGCCCAGCCGACGGGCTCGAGGGAGCGGCCTCGGCCAGCTCCCTGGCGGCCGCCAC
>JAENXP010000435.1 GCA_016649475.1 Burkholderiales bacterium
CACACCTGCCGACCCTGCGGCAACGACGGCTGCGGTGGCGGCAAGGTGAGCGACTGCCTTAGCACATTGCCGGTATCGGCGGTGCTGCAGGCGGTGCAGAACCTGCAGCCGCGCTGATGCCTGCGCTTGCGCACGCCTTTTCCTTACGCCGACGGCCTGAGACTGTGCGCCGGCGGGACGCTGCGGCCTGATGCAAATCGCCCTGGTACGCCAGCGCTACAATCCCTATGGAGGTGCCGAGCGCTTCGTCGAGCGCGCCATGACCGCGCTGGCCGCGCAGCAGGTGGAACTGACCCTGCTGGCGCGAACCTGGCCGGACGGGGCCGGTGCGGACGAGGAACGCCGCCTGATACGCTGCGATCCCTTCCATATAGGCCGGCTGTGGCGCGACTGGAGCTTTGCCCGCGCCGTCTGCGCCGCGGTGCAATCCCACAGCTTCGATCTGGTGCAATCGCACGAGCGCATCAGTTGCTGCGACGTCTACCGCGCCGGCGACGGCGTGCATCGCCAGTGGCTCTCCAACCGCAAGCGCGGCGCCGGGGCGTGGGAACGCATCGCGCTCATGCTCAATCCCTACCACTGGTACACACTGGCGGCGGAAAAGCGCATGTTCGAAAGTCCCCGCCTGCGCGCGGTGATCTGCAACTCGAACATGGTGAAGGAGGAAGTGCGCCGGCATTTCGGCCTCGCCGAGGCGAAGCTGCGGGTGATCTACAGCGGTGTCGATCTCGCCGCATTCAACCCGGAACTGCGTGCGACCTGGCGCCGGCGCAAGCGCGCAGAACTCGGCATCGAGGACGCGGTCCCGGTGTTCCTGTTCGTAGGCTCCGGTTTCAGGCGCAAAGGCCTGCCGCAATTGTTGCGTGCCATGACCGGCGTGCGCGGGGCGCAGCTGGTGGTGGTGGGCGCAGACAAGGAGCTCGCGCACCTGCGGCGGTCGGCTGAGGAGACCAAGCTCTCCGGCCGGGTGCATTTCGCCGGCGGCCAGGACGATGTCAAACCCTGGTATGGCATGGCAGATTGTTTCGTTCTGCCCACGCTCTACGATCCCTTCCCCAATGCCGCTCTGGAGGCGATGGCCTGCGGTCTGCCTTTGATCACCAGCCTGCAATGCGGGGCGGCGGAACTGGTGGAGAGCGGTGTCGAAGGCTATGTCTGCCGCGATCCCCTCGATGTGGTCGAACTGGCGCGCTGCCTGAATCTGGCGGCGGCCCCGGGGCAGGCGCAACGCATGGGCGCGGCCGCGCGCAGCCGGGTCGAACCCTATGGCCTCGAACACATGGCGCAACAACTGACGCGGCTGTATGCGGATCTGCTGCAGACTGAGGCGCATTAGCCGGCGGTTCTGCGCAGGCGCGTCGGCGAATGCCGAAAGTGGGGTTTATGGCTCTGATATAATTGCATTTTTTTCAACTCTACTGCAGTCCAGATAATGGCCGTTCCCGAAACCAAAAGCCGCGTCCTGTACTTGCGCCTGCTGCGCTATGTCTCGCCGTACTGGCGCATGTTCGCGCTGTCGATCCTGGCCATGGCGCTCGTGGCGGCGACCGAACCGCTGTTTCCGGCACTGATGAAGCCGCTGCTGGACGGCAGCTTTGTCAGCAAGGATCCGACCACCATCCGCTACATTCCGTTCGCCCTGGTCGGATTGTTCGTGTTGCGCGGCGTGTTCGGTTTTGCCAGCGACTACGCGTTGAGCTGGGTGGCCAACCGTGTGGTATTCGATTTGCGCGCGGAAATGTTCGGCCGGTTGGTCAATCTGCCCACGCGCTACTACGACGACGCTTCGGCCGGCGCACTGATTTCCAAGCTGTCCTACGACGTGACCGGGGTCACCGCAGCCGCAACCACCGTGCTGACGGTGATGGTGCGCGACAGCCTCACCGTCCTGGGCTTGCTTTCCTGGATGTTTTACCTCGACTGGAAGCTTTCGCTCATTACCCTGGTGGTAGGTCCGATCATCGCAGCGGTGATCCAGGCGTTCAGCGGCCGGTTGCGCCAGGTGAGCCGCGATGCGCAGCGCGCGATGGGGGACATCACTCACGTGCTGGACGAGGCGATCGGCTGCCACAAGGTGGTGAAGGTGTTCGGTGGCCAGGAGTACGAGCGCAGCCACTTCGGCGCCGCGATCAAGCGCATGCGCGATTACGCCATGCGCCAGACTGTCGCTGCCGGCGCCTCGGTCCCCCTGGTGCAGATATGCGCCGCGATCGCCGTCGCGTTCATCATTTACTACGCCACGCGTCAGGGCAGTAGCGGCGTTGTCACCGTGGGCAGTTTCGTGTCCTTCATGGCTGCCACGCTGATGCTGCTCACGCCCTTGAAGCGCCTTACCGGCGTCAATGCCTCGTTGCAGCGCGGCCTTGCCGCGGCCGAAAGCGTGTTTTCCGTGATCGACGAAGAACCGGAGGAAGATCTCGGTACGCAGACCCTGGACCGGGCGCAGGGCGGGATCGAGTTCGAGCATTTGTGCTTTTCCTATCCCAAGGCCACCCGGCCGGCCCTGGACGATGTCAGTCTTTCAATCGCCGCAGGGGAAACCGTGGCCCTGGTCGGAGGTTCCGGCGGCGGCAAAACGACCCTGGCAAATCTGATTCCGCGCTTTTACCAGCCCACAGCAGGGCGCATCCTGCTCGACGGCATCGACACGCAGACGCTGACCCTGGCCAGCCTGCGCGCCAATCTCGCCCTGGTCAGCCAGGACGTCGTGCTGTTCAACGATACGGTTGCGGCCAACATCGCCTACGGCCCCCTGGCGGGTGCGGGCGAGGCCGCGATCGCTGCTGCCGCCGAGGCTGCGCATGCGATGGAATTCATTCGTGAAATGCCCCAGGGTCTGCAGACCATGATAGGCGAGAACGGCGTGCGGCTCTCGGGCGGACAGCGTCAGCGCCTGGCGATCGCCCGCGCCCTGCTGAAAAATGCGCCGGTGTTGATCCTGGACGAGGCCACCTCTGCGCTGGACACCGAGTCGGAGCGTGTGGTGCAGGCGGCGCTGGAAACACTAATGCAGGGACGCACCACGCTGATCATCGCCCACCGCCTGTCCACCATCGAAAAGGCAAACCGTATCGTGGTACTGCAAAAAGGCGCGATCGCCGAAGTCGGATCACACGCCGAGCTGCTGGCACGCAACGGGGTTTATGCATACCTGTACAAAATCCAGTTTGCCGTCGAGGACACCGAGCAGGAGGGGCAGACTCCTGCGCGCGGCAGGTCTGCCGCGGCCATCTGAGGCGGTCCGCCGGCAATGCACATCGTTCACAGCGAGTCCTCCTGCGGCTGGGGCGGGCAGGAGATCCGCGTGCTGGAGGAGGCGGCGGGAATGCTGGAGCGCGGGCACCGCGTGACCCTGTTGTGTCCGCGCGAGGCGCGCATATTCGATGAAGCCG
>JAENXP010000362.1 GCA_016649475.1 Burkholderiales bacterium
CCGGACGGTTGCGCAGGGATTGCAGCGCGTCGTAGAGGACGAGATCCACGCGCCCCAGTCCGACCAGCGTTCCCAGCACGATCGCCAGGGTCGACAGCAGCGCGGACAGCACCGCCCATTCGAGAAACGCCCTGCGCGGCAACCAGCCGCGCCTCGCCTGCAACGCGCTCACGCTTCGGCCCTGGCGTGGTAGAGCGATATCCACGCAAACGCCAGCAGCAGCATGAAGGTCAGCGCGTTTGCCGGTATTTGCAGATTGAAGTCCACGCCGCTGTGGATCATCAGCGCGACGATGCCCATCATGGCCGCGAACGACAGGCCGCGCATCAGCGGATCGCGGCGCAGGTACTGCGCGCGCAGCGCTGCCGCAAAGGACATCGCCACCATCAACCCGAGCAGGGACAGGCCCAGCACACCGGTTTCGGCGCCGAACTCCAGATAGTCATTGTGCGCGTGGGTATAGGACTCTTGCGTTCCGGCCCCGCTGTAGCGCGGGAACACCACGGGGAAGGAGCCCAGGCCCGATCCGAACACGGGATAATCCTTCCACATATCGATTGCATAGCCGGCGACTTCGTCGCGATCTTCGCTTTCCACGGTGGTCTGGGTAATCCGTTCGACCACGCGCCGGGTGCCGAAATAGGTGCCGACGATAAACACGTCGATCGCAACCAGACTGATGAGCAGGATGATCATGGACTTGGTCGCCCGCTTCGCCAGCAGCAGTCCGATCACCCCGGTGATCAGCAGGCTGATGAAAAAAGAACTGTTGCCCATGCGCGAGCGCGTCAGTACCAGCGCGACGACCATCACCACCAGCCCCAGGCGCAAGGCCATTTTCGGGGTGATCATCCATTGCATCAGGTTGCGGAAGAACCGCCCCCAGGTTTGATTCTGCTCGCCCGACAGGCTGGCAATGAGCACGCCGACCCCGACGGACAGGCACATGGTGAGATAACCGGCATAGTGGTTGCGGTTGACGAAGGTGCCGGATGCCACATCGCCCGGGCTTTGCAGGCTGACCAGGGCGCCATACAGGGCCTGCAGCACCCCCGATGCGATCAGCGTATAAGCGGCATAGCGTATCCGGTCGCGGTCGCGCAACAGAATCAGGCTCAGCGCAAAGAACGCAAGGTACGCGGTGCTTTTGCAGGCGGCTCCCAGCGTGGCGTACACATCGAGCGTCAGCGGTGCCGCGCCAAGTGCGGCGGGGGCGGCAGCGGCGATGTGCCAGCGCGCGGCTTGCGGCGAAAGCAATTTAAGTAACTCGATCGGCAGCGGGACGAGTTGCAGCCAGACGTAGGCGAGCCACAGCAGGCCGCACAACAGCATGGGCCAGGATTCCCGCAGCACGGCGGGGTAGCTATTTCTCCTGCGGATGAATCCGGCCAGCCACCACAATGCGAGCACCAGTGCCCAAAACGCGAGCAGGGCCCAGGACCAGGAACGGTTGCTGCCCAGGGGGATCGGCGCCCAGACGAGCAAGACCAGATAGAAAACAAAAATCCAGCGGCTGCCATCGGACCTTCGGTGCACGGCTAGCCCTGAAATGAACAGGCCCGGCAACTTGCGCGGCCGGGCCTGACGTGGTTAGGGCTTGCTATCAACACGGACTGCCGGTACAGACGGGCGCACCGCCACCCCCTGCGCCGGGCGTAACCACCGGGACTGCCGGTATCGATGATGCGGGGGGGGCGGCAGCCGTAGCCTGCCCCAGTGCCGGGCCCGCAGCCGTGGGCGGCAGGGCTTCCAGTTCGGCCGCGATAATCTTCGCGGCAACGGCTTCGTCGGCCGCTGCGGCTTCCCGAGCCGCCTGATCTGCCAGCTCTGCAGCCGCCTTTGCTTCTGCCGCAAGGCGCGCATTGTTCTGATCGGCGCTTGCCGCAGCCTGTGCTTGATTGGCCTGCGCAATCGCGCCAGCTGCGGCTGCAGCGCTCGCTACCGCCACAGGGTCGGTGTCCGGCAGCCCCGAAATCTGCAATGCGACCGCGGCCTGTATCAGCTCGAGTGCGCTCGCCACCGGCACCGCAGGCGCTTTACCCGGACCCCACAGATTCGACTGGTCCGCCTTGATTCGGTCTATCGGGCCGTAGGGCGTGTGCACGGAAATCTCGCCCAGGGCAACCCGCGCAACCCCGACCTCCTGGTTCCGGGTGTCGACGACCACGGTGAAGTCGGCGGGTCCTGCGTTCAGAATGTCGATAATGGATGCGCCCGCAGAGATGCTTATGCCGTCGCGGTTTTCTGTTTGAATGGAGCCGGTGATAAAACGCATGGCGCCGTTCACCAGTTCCACCGTCATTTTGCTCGCTTTGACCTTGGCCGGATCGAATTGATATTGACCGATGTTGAGCACCGAGCCGGGGCCCAGCACCAGCACCTGTCCGTCCGCGAGCTGCAGCACCGCGCGTCCGTCGCTGCCGGTATCGAAGCTGGTGCCCGCTTCGAAGGTGGAACCCACGCTTGCCGTAGCGCTGCTGCCTGATCTGGTCTGCATGGCAACCGAGTTGGTTACTGCCTGCACATATCCGGCCAGGCGCGTATTGTCGTTCGCCGCCAGTTCCACCTGGCTGGCCGCCGCCAGCACGCCTGCGGTCAGCGCGGCGCTAGCGACGGTCACGGGCGAGTTGCTCGGTAAAACGCATGCCAATAACTCCGCCAGGCTCGCCTGAACTACGGCGGGCGATGCCGCGAACGGTATCGGCCGCGGCGGGGCGCGCCCCGGTTGCCACGGGACATATTGGCCGGCCGCGATCCTGAGGATCGGGCCGTAGGGCGTGCGCACGGATATCTCGCCGGATTGGACCACCGCGTAGCCGGACTCCCGCGGATCGGGATTCACTGCCACGATGAAGTCGGCGCCGCCGGTCTTCTGGATTCTCACCATCGAAGCGCCGACGGCAATGTGCAGATTGCGCGGGCTGGACACGCCTATGAGTCCGGCAACGACCCGCATCTGGCCCTTGATCAGCTCCATGCTCGTGCCGCTCTGCTCGAGATTGTTCGCAAGATAACAATAGCGAACAATGCGTAAAGCCGAATCCGGCCCCAGTGCCACGGTCTGGCCGTCGGCAAACTTCAGGATCGCTTCTTCATCCGGGCCGGTGCGGAAGGTCGTGTCCTTTTCGAACACATCTCCGACCTTGGCGGGAATCGCTTTGGTGCCCGCCCGCTGAATCGAGACCAGTCCGGTAATTTCGTGCACGTAACCGCCCTGGCAGACCGAATTCGGTGCGCTAGCTTCGCCCAGGCCGGGCTTGGGCAGCGCCGATGCGATGGATGAAAAGCTGAGGGCGAGCAGCATGCAGCAAGTGCCCAATGTGCGCGCCATTTTATGCGTATTCCTCAATGCAGCCATGGAAGCTACTCCCGTCTCATCGGTTCGCCGACCCCGGCGTCCAGCGCGGCTTTTGCGCAATTCTGACCCGCGATTAGCTTATATTGTTCTATAGCACATATGAGGTCAAAACGCGTGTAACTACTGACGATATCGAACATTTTACGCGTGTTGCGCGTCGCGCCGCGTTCGATGGCACGCGCCAGATTCTGCCGCAGATCGGGGTCCAGATCCTGCCATGCCGCAAGCCCCACGAACAGCACCGTCTTCTGCACCGTCGGCTCCCACGGGCCCAGTTCGTCGGCATGGCGCAGCGCGGTTAGAAGCTCGTCGTCGACTTCGTCGAGGTAGAGTTTGGCCAGCGCGAGGTTCGCCCACAGGAAGGGCGAAGTCGGCCGCTGCAGCAGGGCCTGGCGAAAGCGCGCGCGTGCGCTGCGGGTGACAGCCAGGGCCTCGCGCGGGATGGTGGAGACACGCATTCTTGCCAGATCGATCGCGCCCAGGCCTTCGAGCGCCCAGGGATTGTCATGCATGTATCC
>JAENXP010000497.1 GCA_016649475.1 Burkholderiales bacterium
ATACGCGGATTCGGTGCGCGCCGACTACGACAAGATCCGCACCCAGCACCTCTCCAGGAAGCCACGCGCACCGCTGCTTTCCATTGCGCAAGCGCGTGCCAACGCCGTTAGCGCCGACTGGTCGGCTTACACGCCGCCCGAGCCCGGCTTCATCGGAGTGAAGGAGTTTCGCAATTACGACCTGGCCGCGATTGCCAGCCACATTGACTGGTCGCCTTTTTTCCAGACCTGGGAGTTGTCCGGCCCTTATCCGAAGATCCTGCAGGATCCGCTGGTCGGGGAAGCGGCGCGCACCGTGTTTGCCGAGGGCCAGGCGATGCTGAAAAAAATCATCGCGGAAAAATGGCTGGTCGCGAACGCAGTGGTCGGGTTGTTTCCGGCAAACAGCGTGGGTGACGACATCGAAATCTACACCGACGGGTCGCGCAGCCAGGTGGCAATGCGTTTTCACAATCTGCGCCAGCAGGCGCCGCGACCGACGGGAAAGCCGAATTACTGTCTCGCGGATTTCGTCGCGCCCAGGCGCTCGGGAGTGAAGGACTACATCGGCGCGTTTGCCGTCACCAGCGGCATCGGCATCGAGGAGCGGGTGCGGGAATTCGAGGCCAGGCACGACGACTACAGCGCCATCATGCTCAAGTCCCTGGCCGACCGCCTGGCCGAGGCTTTTGCCGAGCACTTGCACCAGCGCGTGCGGCGCGAGCTTTGGGGCTATGCCGCGGACGAATCTCTGGACAACGAGGCCATGATACGCGAAGAGTACCGCGGCATACGCCCGGCGCCAGGCTACCCCGCTTGCCCCGACCACACCGAGAAAGGCGAATTGTTCCGCCTGCTGGGCGCGCCGCAGGTCGGCATCACGCTGACCGAGAACTATGCCATGTGGCCTGCGGCCGCAGTCAGCGGATTCTATTTCTCGCACCCCGAGTCGCGATACTTTGCGGTAGGCAAGATAGGACGCGACCAGGTCGAGGATTATGCGCGGCGCAAGCTGCTGGCTCTGTCGGACACCGAAAAGTGGCTGGCGCCGGCGTTAAACTACGACCCTGTCTGAACCACCCTTTGAGGAGATCCGCATGAGCATCGTCCGCCACAAATCCGCCAAGATACTTTCCGGTGCCGTCGAAGCGAATGGCATGGTCTATGTCGCCGGCACCGTCGCCGATAAGCGCCCGGCGTCGGTCAAGGCGCAGACCGAAGAAATCCTCGGCAGCATCGATGCACTTCTGGCCCAGGCGGGCAGCCATAAGAGCAAGATTGTCTGGGCGCAGATCTGGCTCGCCGACATTCGCACGCGCGACGAAATGAACCAGGCCTGGCTCGCCTGGGTGGACGCCGGCAACCTGCCGGCGCGCGCCTGCGTCGAAGCCAAGCTTGCAAGCGCAGACATGCTGGTCGAAATCGCCGTAATCGCGGCGAAATAGGGCAGCGTTGAAACTTCGCGCCGGCGCGCTGGCGCTTGTGGTCGTCTGCGCCGCGCTCGTTGCATGCACGCCGGAAATCGATTGGCGCGAGCTGTCGGTTCCAGACGGAGGGTTTGCCGTGCTGCTGCCGTGCAAGGGGCGACATGAGGCGCGTACGCTCAATACGGCGGCGGGCGCGCTCACGATGACGATGTACGCCTGCAGCCCGAAGCGGGGGACCATGGGAGTCGCCTATACCGACCATCCCGCGGGGGCGCTTGCGGCGAACCATGGGCGTGCGCAACTCGATGCGGCTCGCGACGCGCTGCTGCGCAATATCCAGGGAAGCGTGCGATCCGAAGAAGAGATCGAGATCGCGGGATTGCCGGGGCGGCAGATCTACGCCGAAGGCCAGGCCGGCGCGCAGGCCACCGTGCTGAAAGCGCGCTTTGTCGTGTCAGGCAGCCGTTTGTACCAGATCGCCTACGTTGGCATCCGCGATGATCTCGCCATGGCCGACATCGACATGTTCCTCAGCTCATTCGAATTGCTGCGCTGATCACCTGCGCCAGAATCCGGGCGTGAACACCACCAACAGCGTAAACAGCTCCAGGCGCCCGAGCAGCATGGCGACGATACAGATCCAGGTCTGGAAATCGTTCAGAGATGCAAAAGTCGTTGCCGGTCCCACCTTGTTCAAACCCGGGCCGGTGTTGTTGATGCTGGCGATGACCGCGGAGAACGCAGTGATGATATCCAGGCCGGAGGCGGCGAGCAGCATGGTCATGACGATGACCGCGCCGTTGTACACCAGGATGAAGGCGAGCACGGCAAAGATGATATTGTTCTCCACCGGTACGCCCGAGAGTTTTACCGGAACCACTGCGCGCGGATGGATGATGCGCGTCATTTCGCGCATCGCCTGGCGCGCCATCAGCCTGGCGCGGATCATCTTGATACCGCCCCCGGTCGAGCCCGAGCAGGTGGCGAAGCTGCACAGGAACAGCATCCATACCGGCGCGAAAATCGGCCACAGGTTGAAATCGGCGTTGGAGTAACCCGTGGTGGTGGCGATGGAGATTACGTTGAAAGCGGAAAAGCGCAGTGCGGTCCAGAAGTTCGGGTAGGTATGGTTGGCGAGCAGGTAATACGCGATGCCGAGCACGCTGCCGAGCACCACCAGCAGATATAAACCGGCCTCGGGGTCGCGCGCGTATGGGCCGAAGCTCAAACGCCGCCAGGCGAGGAAATGGGTGCCGAAGTTCATGCCGGCCAGCAGCATGAAATAGATGGCCACTGCTTCGATCGCAGGCGAGTTCCAATAGGCGTAGCTCGCGTCGTGCGAGGAGAATCCGCCCAGACCCATGGTGGTGAACGCATGCATCATGGCGTCGAGCCAAGTCATGCCGGCGATGCGGTAGGCGAGCAAGCAGGCGAGGGTGATCATGAAATACACCAGCCACAGGCCCTTGGCGGTCTCCGCGATGCGCGGGGTCAGCTTGGTGTCTTTCATCGGGCCGGGGGTCTCGGCCTTGTAGATCTGGCTGCCGCCTACACCCAGCAGCGGCAGGATGGCCACGGCCAGCACGATCACACCCATGCCGCCGACCCAGATCAAAAAGGTGCGCCAGATATTGATCG
>JAENXP010000150.1 GCA_016649475.1 Burkholderiales bacterium
GTCCAAGGGGACTATCCCCTCAAGGGGGATCGAGACCTTCGGGGCGTCCCCCGAGGGGACTTCCTTCGGGGCGTCCCGCGAGGGGACTTCCTTCGGGGCGTATCCCCTCATCTTGAATTGAAGCTCAACTTCCTGCGGGCACGTCGGTTCAGAGAAAGCGCCCGATCAGCGTCAGCGCCAGCGACAGCAGGGCCGTGGTAGTAAACGGCAGATAATAGTCGCGGCCATTGCGCCGCAGCGTAATGTCACCGGGCAGGCGCCCGAGGCCGTATTTTCTAAGCCAGGGGATGCACATAGTCAGCACGAACAGTGCGATGAAAAGGGTCAATAGCCACTTAAGCATCGAATCATTGTAAACTCCCCGCCACAAGAAAGAACCATCAGGGAGAAAAAATGATCGACCTCTACACCTGGACGACGCCTAATGGCCGCAAGGTTTCGGTGATGCTGGAGGAATGCGGCATGCCCTACCAGGCGCACGCCATCAACATCGGCAAGGGCGAGCAATTCACGCCGCAGTTCCTGGCGCTCAACCCGAACGGCAAAATACCCGCAATCGCCGATTCCGATGGCCCCGACGCAAAGCCCATCACGCTGTTCGAATCGGGCGCGATCCTGGTCTATCTCGCCGGCAAGACCGGCCGGTTTCTGCCCGCGTCCGACCGCGGCAAATACCTCGCATTGCAGTGGCTGATGTTCCAGATGGGTGGTGTCGGCCCGATGTTTGGCCAGGTGCACCATTTCCTGCGCGCCGCCAAGGAGCAGGTTCCCTACGCGATCGAGCGCTACTCCAAGGAGAAGGACCGGCTATATGCGGTGTTGGATAAGCGCCTGGGCGAGGCCGAGTATCTCGCCGGGGAATATTCCATCGCCGACATCTCTACCTATCCCTGGGTCGCGCGGCACGAGTGGCACCGGACCGAGCTTGGCGATTTTCCCAATGTCAAACGCTGGTACGACGCCATCAGTGCGCGCCCGGCAGTTCAGCGCGGCATGGCGGTTCCGGTTCCGGCCTAGGCGCCGCGCCGGCGATGGGCAAGGATTCCGACTCCGATTTGGTGGAACAGCTCGAGATTCTCGAAGCCGCGCCGGCCAAAGGCCGCCGCGGGCGGACGCTGATATTTGTGCACGGCGCGTTCGCCGGCGCCTGGTGCTGGTCCAAATATTTCCTGCCTTATTTTGCGAAAAAGGGCTTTCGTGCCTGCGCCGTGAGTCTCAGCGGACATGGCGGCAGTCCGGGACGCGAGCGGCTCGACTGGCTTTCCATCGCCGATTATGTGCGCGACCTGGAGCAGGCGGTAAAAACTGTCGGCGGCGATCCGGTGCTCGTCGGCCATTCGATGGGCGGTTTCGTGGTGCAGAAGTACCTTGAGCGTGCCGAAGCGCCCGGCGCCGTGCTCATGGCTTCGGTGCCGCCGCAGGGCCTGCTGTCGGCGTCGATCGCGCTGGCATTTTCCAATCCGGGCCTGTTCACCGACATCAACTCGATGATGCACCGCGGCCGCGCCTCGCTCGCCACGCTGCAGCATTCGCTGTTCGCAGGCCCGGTCGCGCCCGATGAACTGCAGACCTATTACCGCCTGATGCAGCCGGAATCGCAACGTGCGATGTGGGACATGACTTTTTTCGATCTGCCTCGGCTCGCGCGCGAGCGCTGCCCGCCGCTGCTGGTGCTGGGCGCGGAAAGCGACATTCTGGTGCCGCCGGCACAGGTCGAGCAGGCAGCGCAGGCCTACGGCACGCAGGCGGAGATTTATCCAGGCATGGGGCATCTGATGATGCTAGAAGTTCGCTGGCAGAAGGTCGCCGACCGCATCATCGAGTGGTTGCGCAAGCTCAAGCTCGATCGGGTCTAGAGGGAGGCGCGCCGGTCGCCGCTGGCAAACCCGATCAGCGGCGCGTCATAGTCTTTCCCCAACGCAAGGACTTTGAACAGTTCACCCATTTCCGTGGGCGAGAGCAGCTGCTGCGCAGCGGCCGCCTGCGGCAGATAGGCCGCCGCATTTTCGGGCGGCGTGCGCAGCATGATGTCGGTGATACCGCAGTTGATCAGAAACTGCGCCTGTCCGGTGTAGCCGAGCAGTTCCAGCCCGGCTTCGGCGCCGGCGTGCGCCACGGCGCTGAAATCGACATGGCTGGTGATGTCCTGCAGCCCGGGCAGAAAAAACGGGTCGGCGTGCGCGCGGTGGCGGAAGTGGCACATCAGCGTGCCCTCGCTGCGCTCGGCATGATAGTACTCGTGCGCGGGAAAGCCGTAGTCGATGAGCAGAATCACGCCGCGCGTCATCGAGTCCGCCAGCGAGCGGACAAAGGCGCAGGCCTGCAGCTGGATTTCGGTCTGGTATCCCGGCGGCAGCCGCAGCGCCTCGGCCGCAGCGCGCAGCTGTGCGCCGGCCGGCTGCCAGTCCCAGGCAAAAGCGCCGCCCTGCAGCGTTACGCCACCCTCCTCCGGGCCCGCGGCGCCGCCCCTGACCAGGTGCGCCGGCATTGCGTCCAGGACTTCGTTGGCGACGATCAGGCCCTGATACAAATTGGGAAGCCGGTTAAGCCAGACCACGCGCTCGAGCAGTTCCGGCACTTTCCGAGCGAGCAGGTCGCGTTCCCGCTCGCGCAAGTCCGGGCTGACTTCGAGAATGTAGTAAGTTTGCGGTAGCCGTCCCAGATGCTCGAGCTCGGTCAGCAGGGCCGCGGCGAGTGCGCCCGAGCCGGCGCCGATTTCCAGGATCTGGTCGAGGCCGGATTCGAGCACCTGCGCGGCCTGGCGCGCGAGTGTCTGTCCGTAGAGCGGGGTCATTTCGGGCGCGGTGATGAAATCTCCCTCGCGCCCGAGTTTTCTCGCACCGGCGGTGTAATAGCCCAGGCCGGGTGCGTACAGCGCCAGCTCCATATAACGCGCGAACGGAATCCAGCCGGCGTTGGCGGCGATCTCGTCGCGGATCAGCGCGGCCAGCTTTTCGCTGTGCGCGAGCGCTTCGGCCGGCGGGGTGGGTAAGTCGGACATTTTCGAGCGCCTGTCAATACGAGGGGACACGGGGCATATCCCACTGGTTCACGTCATGCATAGTGCGCGAATCCGGTAAAATCTTCAAATCATGTCGGTACAATTGAATAACAAGGCCATACTCGTCACCGGCGCGGCCAAGCGCGTCGGGGCGGCGATCGCGCGCCGGCTGCACCAGGCCGGCGCCATGCTGGCGCTGCACTACAATGCGTCGGAGCGTGAAGCGCACGCGCTGCAGTCCGAACTCAACCTGCAGCGCGCCCAGTCGGTGATCCTGGTAAAGGCCGATTTGCTGGAAACCGCCGGACTCGCGGAAATCGTCAAGACTTGCGTGGAGCACTTCGGTTCGCTCGATGCGCTGGTCAACAACGCCTCGACATTCTACCCCACCCCCGTGGGTGCCATAAACGAGCAAAAGTGGGACGAACTCGTTGGCACCAACCTGAAGGCGCCCCTGTTCCTGTCGCAGGCGGCGGCGCCGCATTTGAGGAAAAGCGCAGGTTGCATCGTCAACATCACCGACATCCACGCCGAGCAGCCGCTGAAAAACTATGTGGTCTACACCATCGCCAAGGCCGGCCTGACCGGCCTTACCCGGTCGCTCGCGCGCGAGTTGGGGCCGGAAGTGCGTGTCAACGGGGTTGCGCCGGGGCCGATCGCCTGGCCCGAGGACGGCTCTTTCGACGAAGTGACGCGCCAACGCGTGATCTCGCACACGCTGTTGAAGCGCGTGGGTGAGCCCGATGACATCGCCCGCGCCGTGTACTATCTGATCGCGGAAGCGCCCTACGTTACAGGGCAGATCATCGCGGTCGATGGTGGCAGGAGCGTGAACCTGTGATCGATCATCTGGTGCGACGTGGGAGATCAACAAGGGGGCGCCCCCCTTGTTCGTTGAGACTGTGGGGCAGATCATCGCGGTCGATGCTGGGCGCAGCGTGAATATGTGATGAACGCTCCGGACCACAAGCAACTGGAAAAACAGCGCGTCGACGCGAACAAGCTGGAGAAGCGCCTGTGCCGCCTCGCCGGGCAGGCGATCGCGGACTTCGACATGATAGGTGCGGGCGACCGCGTCATGGTCTGTCTCTCTGGCGGCAAGGACAGTTACGGCCTGCTCGACGTTCTGCTGAAACTGCGAGTGCGCGCGCCGATAGCGTTCGACATCGTCGCCGTCAATCTCGACCAGAAGCATCCGGGGTATCCCGAGCAGGTCCTCCCCGATTACCTGAAGTCGCTCGGCATCGAGTTCCTGATCGCCGAGCAGGACACCTATTCGACGGTCAAGCGCCTGATCCCGGAAGGCAAGACCATGTGCTCGCTGTGCTCGCGCCTGCGCCGCGGCGTGCTTTACCGACTGGCCGGGGAACTTGGTGCTACCAGGATCGCGCTTGGCCATCATCGCGACGACATTCTGGAAACCTTTTTCCTGAACCTGTTCTTCGGCGGCAAGCTGAAGGCGATGCCGCCGAAACTGGGGTCGGACGACGGCAAGCATGTGGTGATACGCCCGCTCGCGTACGTGAAGGAAAAGGATCTTGCCCGTTACGCCGAGGTACGCGCCTTCCCCATCATTCCCTGTGACCTATGCGGTTCGCAGGACCAATTGCAGCGAAAGCAGGTGAAGCAACTGCTGCGTCAATGGGAAAGGGAATTCCCGGGCCGCGTGGAAACCATATTCAACAGCCTGCAGCGGGTCGCCCCGTCGCATCTGCTGGATCGCAAGCTGTTCGATTTTCCCGCTGTCACCGTCGCCGGCGTTGCCGCCGTGGATGGAGATAAAGCCTTTGATGCAGAAGACTTTTCTGCCATGGCGACAGCGATGTTGAGGGTCGGGCCGGCGGCGGACTAGACTGATAATCAATCGTAGTTTGTCAAACTCAGTTTGTCATGCTAGAATTTTCGGCATGAATTGCGCTGAGCGACTGGTATCGATTTTTGGCAGCCAGGCCGAGGTGGCCCGGCGCTTGCGCCTGGATCGTGCAGTCGTCAATAACTGGGTCAAGTCCGGTTATGTTCCGGCACGTTGGGCGATGGAAGTCGAGCACGCCACCGAGGGCAAGGTAGCCGCGGTCGAAGTGCTCAACGAAGCCAACGCCAAGAAACCGGTCCGAGTCAAATCGCGCCCCGACGATCTGTTCGGGTCGCATCTTCCAGGGAGTGACGCCATGAGTGATTTCGCACCAGCGAAACGGATTTTTTCCTTCCACCCGCCGCAGCGCACGCTGATGGGCCCGGGCCCGTCCGAAATCAACCCGCGCGTGATGGCCGCGATGGGCCTGCCGGCGATCGGCTATCTCGATCCGATCTTCGTCGAGATGATGGAGGAACTCAAGTCGCTCCTGCGTTACGCCTATCAGACCAAGAACGCGCTCACCTTCCCGATTTCCGGACCCGGCTCGGTCGGCATGGAATATTGCTTCGTCAACCTGGTTGCCCCCGGCGACAAAGTCATCGTATGCAGGAACGGCGTGTTCGGCGGGCGCATGATCGAGAACGTGGAGCGCGCCGGCGGTACGCCGATCATCGTCGAGGATGCATGGGGCGAGCCGGTCGATCCGCAGAAACTGGAAGACGCGCTGAAGAAGAACAAGGACGCGCGCCTGGTGGCTTTCGTCCATGCCGAGACCTCGACCGGGGTGCAGTCGGATGCGAAGACGCTGGTGGAGATTGCGCACAAGCACAAGGCGCTTGCGATCGTCGATGCCGTAACCTCTCTCGGCGGCACGCCGGTGCTGGTCGACGAATGGAAGATCGACGCGATTTACTCCGCCAGCCAGAAATGCCTGTCGTGCACGCCGGGCCTGTCGCCGGTGTCCTTCGGCGACCGCGTGGTCGAGCACGTCAAGGCGCGCAAGGACAAGATCCATTCGTGGTTCATGGACATGAACCTGCTGCTCGGCTATTGGGGCGCCAGCACCCGCACCTATCACCACACCGCGCCCACAAACAGCCTGTACGCCCTGCACGAAGCGCTGCTTATCCTGAAGGAAGAGGGCATCGAGAACGCCTGGGCGCGACATACGCGCCATCACCTCGCGCTCAAGGCCGGCCTCGAAGCCATGGGCTTGAAGTTTCTGGTGAAGGAAGAGTCGCAGTTGCCGCAGATGAATGCGGTATACATTCCCGAGGCGGCCAAAACGCGCGAAGCCGAGGTGCGCAAGACCCTGCTCGAAGAATTCAACCTCGAGATCGGCGCCGGCCTGGGGCCCCTGGCCGGCCAGATATGGCGAATCGGCCTGATGGGCCACACTGCCAGGAAAGAGAACGTGGAACGATTACTCTCAGCCCTCAAAACAATA
>JAENXP010000715.1 GCA_016649475.1 Burkholderiales bacterium
CGGTGCGCTGCGCCGAGGTGATTCCGCTGGTGGTCGCGGCGCGCGATCGTACTCATCGACGCAGGGCCGCGATGCCCGAAAAGAGCGTCGAGGAGGTTCTCGGCCAGGGTAACTACGTGCGCATCGAGGAGGGCCTCAGCGACGCGATGGCGCAGGACGAAGTGCGCCGCTGCCTGCGCTGCGACGACTGCATCGGCTGCGGCATGTGCATGGCGGCCTGCAGCGAGATGGGCGTGGAGGCGCTGCGCATGGGCGACACCGGCGCCGGGCGGCTCGCCTACTTCGACTTCACCCGCGCGGCGCAGTTGTGCATCGGTTGCGGCGCCTGCACGCAGGTGTGCCCGACCGGCGCGATCCACCTGGAGGACGGGGATGGCATGCGGCGCACCGTCATTACGGGCACGGTCGTATGTGAACAGTCGCTATTCACCTACAGCGAGGCCGGCATGCCGGCGCAGACGCCGGCCCACCGCGAGTACATCCGCAAGCGCCTGCCGCCGCACATGGCCTCCCACCTGGACCGGGAGATCAGCCCGGCTAGCGCGCGCCGGCGGGGCGATCGTCCCGCAGTGGAGGCGAGCGAGAGCCAAAAGGGGCAACCTAGGATAGGCTGATGCAAGCTTGTGTAACGCTATGTAATGGTTCTGTCGTGGCAGTCTGCCACCATTGACTCGTGGCTGCATTAGGAGACCAACGATGAATGCCGAGCAATCCCGTCTTGAAGAAGCCAAGGCGAAGCAAGCCGCCTGGAAGAAATGGGGCCCTTATCTGAGCGAGCGCCAGTGGGGCACCGTGCGCGAGGACTACAGCGAAGGCGGCGACGCCTGGAATTACTTCCCGCACGACCACGCGCGCTCGCGCGCCTACCAGTGGGGCGAAGACGGCCTCGCCGGCATCTCGGACGAGAAGCAGCAGTTGTGCTTTGCGCTGGCGCTCTGGAACGGCAAGGACCCGATCGTGAAGGAGCGACTTTTCGGGCTCACCGGTCCCGAGGGAAATCACGGCGAAGACGTCAAGGAATACTACTTCTACCTGGATTCGACGCCCACGCACTCCTACATGAAGTACCTGTACAAATATCCGCAGGCGGCCTACCCGTATGACGATCTGGTCGCGACCAACCGTGAACGCGGCCGCGGCAAACCGGAATACGAGCTGCTCGACACCGGCGTGTTCGACCAGGACCGCTATTTCGATGTGTTCGTCGAATACGCCAAAGCGTCGCCGGAGGACGTGCTGATCCAGATCACCGTGCATAACCGCGGGCCGGAAGCGGCGACGCTGCAGCTTCTGCCCACGGCCTGGTTTCGCAACGACTGGTCCTGGGGAGAGGCGGTGGACCGCCCCGGCATGCGCCAGCTGGCCCAGGACAAGACCGGCGCGATTGCCGCGCTGTCGCATCGCGATCTGGGCGAGCGCTACTTCTGCGCGGAGGGCGCAGCGGCGCTGCTGTTCACGGAAAACGAAACCAATACCGAGCGGCTGTTCGCCACGGCCAACCCTACGCCGTACGTGAAAGACGGCATCAACAACTTTGTCGTTCACGACAAGAAGGACGCGGTCAACCCCGAGAAAAAAGGAACGAAAGTCACCGCCCATTACCCGCTCACGCTGGGCCCCGGAGAATCGCGCACGCTGCGACTGCGGCTCAGCGACCAGCCGGCAAAAAAATCCGCAAAAGCGCTGGGCGATTATTTCGGCAAGGCGTTCGATTCCGTGTTCAAGACACGCGTGGCCGAAGCCGATGCGTTTTATGCGACGGTCATTCCCGCCTCGTCCAGCCCCGACGAAGCCCTGGTGATGCGTCAGGCCCTGGCCGGGATGCTCTGGTCCAAGCAGTTCTTCAACTACGACGTCGGCCGCTGGCTCAAACAGCACGGCATCCAGCCGCGCAAACAGAATCAGCGCTCCATTCGCAACGGCCACTGGGGACACATGAACAACGCGGACATCATTTCGATGCCCGACAAATGGGAATATCCCTGGTATGCCGC
>JAENXP010000712.1 GCA_016649475.1 Burkholderiales bacterium
TCGCCCAGTTCCATGCGCACGCAGCGCATGCCGCGCACACTGCCTTTGCCGTCGTCCAGGACCGCCACCGGCGCGGTGAGCCAGTGGAATTCCACGCCTTCCTGCTCGGCATGATGCACTTCCTCCGCCCGCGCCGGCGCTTCCGTGCGCGAGCGGCGGTAGACGCAGTACACCTTTTCCGCGCCCAGGCGTATGGACACCCGCGTGGCATCCATCGCGGTGTTGCCCGCGCCCACGACGGCGACCCTGCGGCCGATAGGCAGCGGGGTGTCGAAGTTCGGAAAATCCCTGGCGCGCATGAGGTTGCAACGGGTCAGCAGTTCATTCGCCGAGAGCACGCCGTTCAGCGAATCCCCGGGAATGTTGAGCATGGTCGGGTAGCCGGCGCCGACACCGACGAACACCACGTGAAAGCCCATCTCGTCGATCATCTGCTCTATGGTGAACAGGCGTCCGACCAGGGTGTTGCATTCGAACTTGACCCCGAATTTTTTCAGGTTGTTGATCTCGGAGTCGATTACCTCGTTCGGCAGGCGAAAATCGGGGATGCCGTATTTCAGCACTCCGCCCGCCTGGTGAAATGCTTCATAGACCGTGACATCGCAACCTGCCTTGGCCATGTCCGCCGCGCAGGCCATGCCCGCTGGTCCTGAGCCGACGATCCCGACTTTGAACCGGTTGGGTTCGATAAAAGGAATGTTGACCCAGCCTTCTTTGATGGCGGTATCGCCGACAAAGCGCTCCAGGCGCCCAATCGCGACTGCTTCGAGTGAATCGCCTACCGTGCACACGCCTTCGCATTGGTTCTCCTGAGGACACACCCGGCCGCAAATGGACGGCAGCAGGTTGGTGTCGGTCAATATGTCGTAGGCCCCGCGGTAATTCTTCTCGTTGATCTTCTGGATGAACCCGGGGATGTTGATGCCCACCGGGCAGCCTGAAATGCAGGGCTCGTCCGGGCACATCAGGCAGCGCTCGGATTCGCGCTGCGCATCTTCGGGAGAATAGCCGCAGGCGACCTCCTCGAAGTTCTTCGCGCGCGCCTGCGGATCCTGCTCCCGCATCGGCGTGCGTTCCTGCGGTATGGTGCGTATCGTCTTCTTCTTCGCCATCTCTATCTGTCCTCTCGCGATCATTGCGGAGCCGCGTCGCGGCGCCGCGAAAAGTGACTGCTGCCGGCTAACCTCCGGGTGCGTCCTCGAACGGGTCGGGCAGCTCGAGCAATTCGGCCTGCCCCGCGCGGCCGCGCGCGAGCGCATCGAGCGCGTGTGCACCGACCTGCTTGGTCATGCGGCAGCTCTCCGACCAGCGCTCATGGGCTTCCTTTTCCACCTTGGTATAGCGCGACAGGCGCAGCATCAGGTCGTCGAAATCGACCAGATGGCCGTCGAAGTCCGGTCCGTCGACACAGGCGAATTTCACCTGGTCGCCGACCTTCACGCGGCAGCCGCCGCACATGCCGGTGCCGTCGACCATGATGGGGTTGACGCTCACCATGGTCTTGATCTTGGCCGCGCGCGTTGCGTCGGCGCAGGCCTTCATCATCACCGGCGGGCCGATCGCGACCACCTCGTCGATGTCGGGGTGGCCAGCCATGGCGACCCTGATGCCGTCGGTGATCATGCCTTTCATCCCCGCGGAGCCGTCGTTGGTGCACAGGATGAGCTCGTCGCAGCAGTCCTTGAACTTGTCTTCCCAGAACACCAGGTCCTTGTTGCGAAAACCGAGAACCGCGATCACGTACGCGCCCGCTTCCTTGAAGCCGCGCGCCTGGGGAAAGATCGGCGCCACACCCAGGCCGCCGCCCACGCACACCACCTTCTTCGCATGACTGATGGGGCTCGGTATGCCCATCGGGCCGACCATGCCGTAGAGCACCGTGCCGACTTTGCATTCCTGCTGCATCTGCCTGGTAGTTTTGCCGACCGCCTGGATCACCAGCGTGATCGTCCCTTTCTTGCGGTCGAAATCGGCGATGGTCAGCGGAATGCGCTCACCGTGCTCGTTCAGCATGACAATCACGAA
>JAENXP010000052.1 GCA_016649475.1 Burkholderiales bacterium
CATCAGCTCCCTGTGCTCAGGATCCTGCGCCAATTCGTAGGTGAGGGCCACCGCATTCATCGAGGTCTGGATATACGGGTGCTCGAGCGGATTCGCGAGCAGCTTTCCGTCGAGGTAGACCTTCATCGGTTTGCGCTTCGCGAGGCTGGCGCGGTATTGCTGTGCGTTCATCATGGCCATGACAATCTCTCCCGGAAAGAACTGTTGATATGATAGGGCGCAGGGCAAGCGCCAATGGCAAGACTATCCGGCTAGCTTACGCCAGCGCGCAACAGCTCGATTTGACCTGTGACAATATGCAGCGCCATGGATCCGCCACGGCTGGACGAATACGCTATTGCCTGACCCTTTTTTGGATAACCCGGAATTTCAATGGAAGAGCGCATGGAACTGAAACCCGCCAGGCTGGCTGCGCTGTTCGTTCGGCGCGCAGGCTGACCCCCGAGCGCGCGCGCCCGTGCTGCCACCAGCCCCCAAAACCAATTGGCCCGCGGTGACGGCCGTGATTGCCGCCGGCGTCATCGCTGCCGCCTACGTCGGCAAGTTGCCGCCGGCGATACCCCTGCTGCGCGCAGAGTTCGAACTGTCGCTGGTCGCGGCCGGCTGGGTCAACTCGACATTCAACACACTGGCAGTCACCACTGCGGTGTTCTTCGGCGCGCTCGCCGGCCGTTACGGCGCACAGCGCTGCTGCGGAGCCGGGCTCCTCGGCTTGATGCTCGGCGGGCTGCTCGGCGCGGCCGCGGCTGGCGAAACGCTGCTGTTTGCTTCGCGCATCCTCGAAGGCGCGGGGTTCATCGCCGTAGCAGTGTCGGCACCGGCCCTGCTCATCGCGGCCAGCGCGCCGCGGGAGCTCAACCTGACCCTGGGTTTGTGGAGCACCTACCTGCCCTTCGGCGCCAGCCTCGCCTTGCTGGCGAGCCCGTTGCTGCTGGGTTCCCTGGGCTGGCGCGGCTTCTGGCTGGTGATCGTGCTCCTGACGCTCGTGTGCGCGGCGGCGCTGTGGCGATCGCGGGGCGCATATGGCGCAGCGCGCAGCGGTGCCGCGATCACGCTCGCCGGCATGACCTGGGCCTTGCGCCAACCAGGGCCATGGTGGCTGGCGCTCGGTTTCGGCTGCTACACGCTGATGTTTTACGCGATCATGGTCTGGCTGCCGACCTTCCTCACGCAGGAGCGCGGCGCTTCGGTCACCGCGGCGGCGCTTCTGACCGCGCTGGTAGTCGGCGTCAACGTAGGCGGCAACCTGTTCGGCACCTGGCTGGTCCATCGCGCCGCACCGCGCGGCCATGTGATCAGCTGCGCTTTTCTCGTCGGCGCGGCGTGCTCCTGCGGCATTTTCTCTTCCGCCCTGCCCGATGCGCTGCGCGCGGTTTTGTGCATGCTGCTGATGTTTGCCGGCGGGACCATACCCGCTGCCGTGCTCTCGGGGACGCAGGTCTACGCGCGCGACGCGAGTCAGATCAGCAGCATCCAGGGCTTGATCGTGCAGGTGGCGCAACTGGGCCCGTTCTTCGGCCCGCCGCTGATCGCGGCCTTGGTCGCGGACACAGGCAACTGGGAGACGGCGCGCTGGGTGCTTCTCGCCGCTGCCACCCTGGGCACGCTGTTCGGCCAGCTCGCCCTGCGCACGGAGCGTGCGCAGGCGCGCGCCGCGGGCGCCTGAAAAAGCGGCGGGCGGCGGGGTCCGGCATTCAGCACTAGTACGATGACACCTTGATTGCGAAACAATCTGGCGCGCAACTTGCCTGCCCGGCCCACCACCTAGTGGGACGCGAATGCCAAGATTCGCGAGCAAGCTCTCCCACACAGCCAGGGCAGGCACGCTGCGGAATTTGCGTGTCATCGTACTAGGTGCGGGGACGCATCTCCCGGCGCTCCGCTATAGCTGCCGCTGCAGAATTCTATTTGTGACGGGTGCTCAGGCGGGCTTGGCCTGCGCCGATCTGGTCCGATCGAGCATGGTCATCGCCGAGGTGATCAGCGTCGCCAGATCGCCCATATTCGCCGGGACGATGAGGGTGCTGTTGGTCTTGGCCAGGCCGGAAAAAGCGTTGACGTACTGCTCCGCGACCTTGAGGTTCGCGGCCTGCTGCCCGCCCTCTTTGGCCAGCGCCTCCGCCACCGCCGTCACGCCGGCCGCGGTCGCCTCGGCGATCAGCCGGATCGAGGTCGCGTCGCCCTGCGCCTTGTTGATCACCGCGGCCTTGGCGCCCTCGGAGGTAAGTATGGCAGCCTGCTTTTCGCCCTCGGCGATGTTGATCTCCTGCTGCTTCTGGCCTTCGGATTTGGCGATGAGCGCGCGCTTCTCCCGCTCCGCGGTGATCTGCGCCTGCATTGCCCGCAGGATGGTCTCCGGCGGGGTGATGTTCTTGATCTCGTAGCGCAGCACCTTCACCCCCCAGGAGCGGCCGGCCTCGTCCAGCACCGATACCACCTGGCGGTTCATTTCGTCGCGGCTCTCGAAGGTCTTGTCCAGTTCCATTTTTCCGATTTCGCTGCGCAGCGCGGTCTGCGCAAGCTGGGTGATGGCGGCGACGTAATTTGACGAACCGTAGGAAGCCAGTCGCGGATCGGTCACCTGAAAATAGATGACGCCGTCCACGGAGAGTTGCGTGTTGTCGCGGCTGATGCACACCTGCTCGGGCACATCCAGCGGCACCTCCTTCAGCGAGTGGGAGTAGGCGACTCGGTCGACAAAGGGCACGATGATGTTGAGTCCGGGTTGCAGGACGGCGTGGAATTTTCCCAGGCGTTCGACCACCCAGGCGCTTTGCTGCGGCACCACGCGCACGCCTTCGATGACGAATACGATCGCCACGGCGAGAATGAAAAACGGGATGGTAAAGCCGCGCGTCTGCTGGAACTGCGAGATGGCTATCGTGGCGATCAGGATGGCTATGAATTTCGGGAACATGGTCAGTCTCTCTACGTAAGGGTCTGAAATCGGATTTCGGGCGGTGCGCTGCGGGTTTTGCTTATTCGGGTTTCTTCTTTGCTACCTTGAGCGTATTGCCCGCCACCGCATGGATGAACAGCGCCTGCCCCGGATCCAGCTCGCGCTCGCCCTCGACCTGCGCATCCCACTGCGTGTTGCGATAGGTCACCCGCGCCGCGCCCTCTTCGCGGCTGACCCAGGAATCGAAGGCGACCGCCTGCCCCACATCGAGAGACGCCATATCGGGCTGCTGCAGACTCTTGCGCTGCTGGCGCACCCAGAACACGCCCGCAACCGCCACCGTCGCCGCGCACAAGGCCTCCAGCCAGAACCCCAGGCCGAACCAGGCCATGGCCGAACCGGCAAACGCGGCGATGCCCAGAACCAGCAGGAAAAACGTGCCGGTTACGAGCTCCGCGATGACCAGCACGAACCCGGCGACGAGCCAGATCAAATAGGTTTCCATGAGCTTCCCGGAACAATTCAGCTATTTCCATCATAGCCCAAGATGGCTCCATCCGGCGCCGCATCGCCATGGCGGCGCGGCTACGTTATCATGCCCGCATAGGCGAAAAGCACCGAAGAGCAAACGCAGAACGACAGGAGGCAGGGATGAAACCCGATAGCAGCGTTCACGACCAGGCTGGCAACCTCGCGGGCATCGTTCCCAGCGTCAACCTCGCTGCGGAGCCCGGCCGCATGGACTTCTACGAACGCGCCCGCGGCCGCAACCTGGCACCTTTGTGGCGCGTGCTGCACGGCCTGGTCACGGACCAGCCGATGCCGCGCTGCGTAGCGGCGATGTGGCGCTATGAAGAGATACGGCCGTATCTGATGGAAGCATGCAAGCTGATCAGCGCGGAGGAAGCCGAACGCCGCGTCATGGTGCTGGAAAACCCGGGGCTGCCGGGCGAGTCGCGTATCACGCAAAGCCTGTTCGCCGGCTTGCAGATCATTCTGCCCGGAGAGATTGCGCCCGCGCACAAGCACACGGCCTCGGCGCTGCGCTTCATCATCGAAGGCCGCAACGCCTACACTGCAGTCGCGGGCGAGCGCACCATGATGGAGGCCGGCGATTTCGTGATTACCCCGTCCATGACCTGGCACGACCACGGCAACGAGGGCGACGCGCCCATGGTCTGGCTGGACGGCCTGGACATGCACATCGTCAACCTGATGTGCGCGAGCTTTCGCGAGGGCTATCCGGGCAAGGTGCACCCGCTGGACCGCCCGGAGGGTGCGGCCGCCGCCGAAGCAGGCCACAACCTGCTGCCGGTCGATCAGAAATACGCCTCGCAGACTTCGCCGATATTCAACTACCCCTATCGTCGCACGCGCGAGGCGCTGGACCAGCTCGCGCGCTTTCGCCCCGCCGACGCCTGGCATGCCTATAAAATGAAGTACATCAACCCGGTCAACGGTGGCTGGGCCATGCCGACCATGTCCACCTGGATGCAGTTCATCCCCAAGGGCTACACCACCGCGCCGTACCGCTCCACCGACAGCGCGGTGTTTGCCGTGGTCGAAGGCACGGGCTCGAGCCGGATCGGCGCGCAGACCTTCGACTGGGGCCCGCGCGACATTTTCGTCGCGCCGAGCTGGGTTGCGCACGAGCACAGCGCGTCCAGCGACGCGGTGATATTCATTTACTCCGACCGGGTGGTGCAGGAGAAGCTCGACTTCTGGCGCGAGGACAAACCCGGCGTCTGAGCGCCGCATCGCCGGGCGCGATGCGCTGCGCCGTCCGGGCTATAATCGGCCTGCAGGGGGCGACTGCGTTGATGCAGCCGGCTTGCACAAAGGAACACGCGTGCGTTCAACGGCATCTGATACACCGAGCATCGAGCAGGAGGAGCTGCGCGGCACTGCGCGCACCGTCGCCGAGATAGAGTGGCTGCTGCTGATCCTGGTGCTGCTCTACCAGGTGTTCGAAGGGCCGCTTCCTGCCAACCAGGCGGCGATCTCCGCCGGGCTGTTCTTCTACTCCGCGTTCGTCCTGGGCTTTCGCTACACCAATTTCTACAAACCCGACTCGCGCTGGAAAATCTCGATCGAAAGCTTTGTGATGCTGGTGTTCATCACCTGGGTCCTGTGGTTTACCGGCAGGCTGGCGAGCCCGCTGGTCAATACCTACCTTCTGGTCATCATCACCAGCGCACTCACTTTGGGCAAGCTGACGACCATGTTCGTGATGGCCCTGATCGCAGCCTGCTTCGTGCTGCTCGGAAACGGCTCCCCTGCGCGTGATCTGCTTTCGCTCGCCTACATCAGCGGCCTGGTGGCGCAATACGCGCCGATGCTGCTCGTCGCCTACGTCACCACCATGTTTTCCGCCGACATCCGCTTCGGACTGAATCGCGCGCGGCTCCTGTCCGAAACCGACGATCTCACCGGCCTCTACAATATGCGCGGCTTCACCATCGTCGTCGACCGCCTGTTCGACCAGGCGGTGCGCTACAACCGCCCCATCAGCCTGCTGATGATCGACTCGGACAACCTCAAGGCGGTCAACGACCTACACGGCCACGAGGCGGGGAACCGCCTGCTCAGACTGGCGGCGAAGTGCATCGAGACCGAACTGCGCCACACTGACGTTCTGGCGCGCTATGGCGGAGACGAATTCGTCGCGCTGCTGCCCGAGGCGAGCTCGGCCAAGGCGCTGGAAGTGGCGCAGAGGATCATCGACGCGGTAGCCAACACGCCGCTGGAATTCGAGGGCAAGCGGATCCAGACCAGCGTCAGCATCGGTCTCGCCAGCTACCCCGATGACGGCCGCAGCATCGATGCGATTCAGGGGCGCGCCGATCGCGCCATGTACCTTGCCAAGGAGCAGGGCCGCAACCGAGCCGTGAAATTTGCCGCCTGAGTGCCTCGTATCAAATGTCGTTTTGTTGCCTGCCCCCGACCGCTGCCGCGGACGGAATGAGTCCGCCTCCGGCGCACAGTCGCGAGCATTCGATGCACTTCAGTCGAGCGCGCCGGGTTGCTCCGCCAGCCTGCGGATGGTACTGATAGTGTCGATATCGGCCTCGACGTAGGCCTGCCTGGCCAGGCTGCTGTAGAGCTCGTCTGGCGGCGCCGTTGCGCCGTCCTGCAGGGTCTCGTAGTCGAAGCGCACGAACAGCTGGCCGGGCTCGGGTTCCTCGATGGTCATCACCAAGGTGGCGCAAGGCGTATCCCCGGCCGCCTCGATCTCGTAGCGCACCTGTTTCATCTGGCTGAAACTGACGCGATCGCGCAAACTCAGGCTGCCGAAATGCAGCACGCGCGAGAGCGCGTTGTCACTGCGTTCGAGTACTTCGAAACCGTCCAGCGCCAGCACGAACAACAGGGGATTCTCGGCACGCAGCACCAGGCCGCGCCACAGCTGCTCGCGCGACAGCGGTTCGATCAGGGGATTGAATGGATCGTTGATCTGGATCAGGTGGCTGAACTGCATGCATTATTTATATCATGTTCGGCGCCGGCACAAACCCGGGCTGATCGCCGCGCAGATCGCACGAGCGCAATGTGGCGCTTCGGTTTTCCGTTTCTCGGGGTCGGGAAAGCCTGTAAAATTGCGGCTTTCCCAGCATCGGCAAACCGTGCCCACGTTTCAGGAACTCATACTCAGGCTGCAGTCCTATTGGGACCGGCAGGGCTGCGCGCTGTTGCAGCCCTACGACATGGAGGTCGGCGCCGGCACCTCGCACACCGCCACGTTTCTGCGCGCTCTGGGCCCCGAGCCCTGGCGTGCCGCCTACGTCCAGCCCTCGCGCCGCCCCAAAGACGGACGCTACGGCGACAATCCCAACCGCCTGCAGCATTATTACCAGTACCAGGTGGTGCTGAAGCCCTCGCCACCGGACATACTCGAACTCTACATCGGCTCGCTCGAGGCTCTGGGCATCGACCCCAGGGCGCACGATATCCGTTTCGTCGAGGACGACTGGGAGAATCCGACGCTGGGCGCCTGGGGCCTGGGCTGGGAGGTATGGCTGAACGGCATGGAAGTGACGCAGTTCACCTACTTTCAGCAAGTCGGCGGGATCAACTGCAAGCCGATCACGGGAGAGATCACCTACGGTATCGAACGCCTCGCCATGTACCTGCAGGACGTGAAGAACGTGTTCGACCTGGTATGGACTCCGGGAGTGACTTACCGCGACGTCTACCACCAGAACGAGGTCGAGCAATCGACCTACAATTTCGAGCAGTCCGATGCGGCCATGCTGTTCCGGCATTTCAGCGACCACGAAACCGACGCCAAGCGCCTGATCGAGGCGCAACTGGCCCTCCCGGCCTACGAAAAAGTGCTCAAGGCGGCGCATATCTTCAACCTGCTCGATGCGCGCGGCGCCATCTCGGTCACCGAGCGCGCCGCTTACATCGGCCGCATCCGCAATATCGCCAAGGCCGTCGCGCAAGCCTATTACGAGTCGCGCGAACGGCTGGGCTTCCCTATGTGCCAGACCAGAGCGGAAGCCCCGACATGAGCGCAAACCTGCTGGTCGAGCTGTTCACCGAGGAGCTACCGCCCAAGGCGCTGAAGGCCCTGGGCGAGGCCTTCGCGCAGGGAATTGCGTCAGGACTCGCGCAGCGCGGCTTGCTCGCGCAGGGCCACGAAACCACGGCCTACAGCACACCCAGACGGCTGGCCGTACATGTATCGGCGGTGCTTGCGCGCTCGCCCGAGCGGGAGCAAACCAAAAAACTGATGCCGGCGAAAGTCGCTTTCGATTCCGCCGGAGAACCCGCGCCGGCCCTGCTCAAGCGGCTGGAAAAAGAAGGCTATGCCGCGGACGCGGACATGACGGGGCGGATCGAACGTCGCACCGAAGGCGGCGCGGAATACGTATTCCTGCATCAAATCGTGCCCGGCATGCAGCTTGCCGCCGCCTTGCAGGCGGCTCTAGAAGAGGCGATCACGCGTCTGCCCATTCCGAAGCTGATGAGTTATCAGCTCGCCGACGGAACCACGACGGTGCAGTTCGTGCGCCCCGTCCATGGGCTGCTCGCCCTGCACGGCGCCGATGTAGTGCCGGTCGCCATCCTCGGCCTCGATGCCGGCCGTGTTACCCACGGACATCGCTTCCAGGGGGTGAGGGACATTTCCTTGACGACGGCCGATGCCTACGAAGAAGCGCTCGCCGCGCACGGACAGGTCATCGCGGCGTTCGACGCGCGCCGCGACGAAACCGAACGGCAGTTGCGCGCCAAAGCCGCCGAACTGGGCGCGTCGCTGGGCCCGGAGGAAGACGTCGCGCCGCTGCTGGACGAGGTCACGGCGCTGGTCGAATTTCCGACCGTATACGCAGGGGAATTCGAGCCCGAGTTTCTCGTGGTTCCGCAGGAGTGCCTGGTGCTCACCATGCGCACCAACCAGAAATATTTCCCGCTGTTCGGTGCCACCGGGAAATTGACCAACCGCTATCTCATCGTCAGCAACATGCGGCTTGCCGACCCGAAAAACATCGTCGAAGGCAACAATCGCGTCGTGCGGCCGCGCCTGGCCGATGCGCGTTTCTTTTTCGACACCGACAAAAAAAGCCGGCTGGAGGCGCGCGTGCCGCAGCTCGGCGCCATCGTCTATCACAACAAGCTCGGCAGCCAGCTCGAGCGCGTGGAACGCGTGCAATTGCTGGCGGGGAGAATTGCCCGCGAGATCGGCGCCGACCCGGCGCTGGCCGAACGCGCCGCCTGGCTGGCCAAGGCCGACCTCGTGACCAGCATGGTCGGCGAGTTTCCGGAGTTGCAGGGCATCATGGGGCGCTATTACGCGCTTGCCGATGGCGAACCACCCCTGGTGGCCGCTGCCATCGAGCAACACTACCGTCCGCGGTTTGCCGGCGACGCACTTCCTGAGAACGCGATCGCGCTCGCTGTCGCTTTGGCCGACAAGCTGGAGACGCTTGCGGGCATGTTCGGTGTCGGCCAGCAGCCGAGCGGCGACAAGGATCCGTTCGCGCTCAGACGCCACGCCCTCGGCGTGATCAGGATACTCGTCGAATGCGGGCTTGAGTTGTCGCTGTTCGATCTCGTCGCGGAAGCGTTCTCGGTGTTTTCACACGGCCAGGTCGCTCAGGCCCAGACGGATCTGCGGATCTTCGTCCTTGAACGCTTGCGCGGCTATCTGCGCGACGCCGGTTATACGGCGACCGAGATCGAGTCGGTGCTGTGCCTGCACCCCGCGCGGCTGGACCAGGTGCCGCTGCAGCTTGCTGCCTGTCTCTTATACACATCTGACG
>JAENXP010000670.1 GCA_016649475.1 Burkholderiales bacterium
GTCAGCACCAGGTGGTCCAGGCTCTTGATCATTTTTGGCTCAACCTTTCAAGAATAGAAAAAAACAGGGGCCATTTCCGCAATTATGAAGTCGATGTAACGCTCCCGCGCCGCGCCAGCGACCCGCCTATGACCATCCGCGGCTCATACCCCAATAGTGGTGGTGCCAGCCGGTCCCGGCGAGCATCGACAACGCGAACGAGATGAGTGCCGCGATGAGCATCAGGATAATCACGGCCGGAATGGCGGCAATGGCCCACTTGACCATCAGCACAACCATCGACCAGAACGGGATCTTGATGTCGGTTACGACTACTTCGCGTTTGTCTTCAGTCATGGGCGTCGTCCTCTGAAATCCCTTTCAAATGCGAGGGGAATGTTGCCTCGTACCCAGAAGATCGGGCGGCCCGAGGGCAATTCCGCCGGACGGTTCAAGCCGTCGCCGTGGGTTCCGCGCAGGATTATTTCTTCCAGGCAGCATCCAGCGCTGCTTGTGCTTTGTCCAATCTAGCCTTGGCTTGCTGTTTCTTCTTCCCCGACAAAGCCGCCTTTTTCTGCTCTTCGTCATACTTTTTCTTGAGCGACACCAATGCTTCCTTGGTAAGCGACGCCTGCTCCACGTCGGCCTTGTGCTCGGCCTCGATTTGTTCATACGCGCGCCGGGCATACTGCACTGCATTTTGCTCAACCGACACGTCTCTTGCAAGGAGCTGGAATGCCGATCCCAGGAGGATCAATGCGGCGAACATTCGCACTCTGAACATCATTGCACCTCTTCATCAAAACCCGCGATGGCGACTGGCGTCGGCATCGGACCGCATGCTGCAGTTTAGTCCTGTCGCATAAGCATTGCCAACGTGCGCGCCGGGGGCGACGCGCCCCGTGGAACGCTGCGTCCTCGTGCCGTGCCTGCGTTGTGCCTGGGTAGAATATGCTGAGGCATCGCGTTGCGCCCCGTGCGCAACCGGGCGGGATTCATGGTGCCCCGAAGACGAATCGAACGTCCGACCTGCCCCTTAGGAGGGGGCCGCTCTATCCACTGAGCTACCGGGGCGAGTAGCGTGATTCTATACGAAATACGCCGCTGCTTCGCCAGGTAACCGGCGCAACGCGGTTTCGGTCTTGTTGCGGGACACTAGAGTATCAGCTTGGATCCTTCGCTCGGGGCCTCGCACACCACGTTGGAGCCCAGGCGCACGAGCGCTTCCCGGGTCTCTTTCAGCTTGAGGTCGATATCGTCGTCGCTCTGGTCCGGGTCATGGTGGAACAGGTGCAAGCGCTTGACCTCCGCCCGCGCCGCCAGATCCGCTACTTCGCTCACGCAGGAGTGGCCGTAGTCGACTTTCATCGGATACTCGTGGTCGCGGTAAGTGGTGTCGGTAATGAGCAGGTCGGCGCCGCGCACGAAGTTCGCCAATCTCTCGACGTAGGCGAGGTCGTAACGCGGATCGTTCGAAAGATAGAGTTCGTTGTCGGTGATGTAGCAAATGCTGCGGCCGTGGCAGGTGAGCCTGTAGCCCAGACAGTAGCCCGGGTGCTTGAGCAGGATGGTATCGACCTGGACCGAGCCGAAATCCAGGCTTTCCTCGCGCAAGTCGCGGAACATCAGCCGCGCTCCGAATTCGCGGATGGTGACCGGAAAATACACGCTCTCCATCTGCGCTGCGATCGCGCGCTCTATGGTGAGATCGCCCTGGTAGGGACCAAAAATCTCGATCTGGGTGCCGCGCATGTACAGCGGCGCGAAAAAGGGGATGGTATTGATGTGGTCCCAGTGCGTGTGCGAGATGAACATCCGCGCCGAGAGCCGCGTCACCTTCGACGCGATGATGTGATCTGAAAGCCGCTTGATGCCGGAGCCGCAGTCGAAGACATACAGCGGTTCTCCGCTGATCTCCAGACTCACGCAGGGCGTATTGCCGCCATAGCGCAGCGAGCTCGGTCCGGGCACGGGCAGGGTTCCATGCACGCCCCAGTAGCTGACCGTCACTTTCTCCGACAGTATTTCGGAGATCAATCCTGCCAGAGTGGCGCGCCGGATCGGCTTGACGATATAGCCGTCGGCGCCCAGTTCCTTCGCGCGACGGCGGTCGAAATCGTAGGATTTCGACGAGCACATGATGATCTTGA